>NZ_SCNC01000007.1:0-187710 GCF_005503635.1 Chryseobacterium sp. 2VB | reverse complement strand
TTAGTGTGTACATTGCTGAGTGAAACGCCTTCGCGATCGTTTTTTATAATAAAATATCGTAGTGGACTTTGTGTTAAAATCTATGTAAGTGTATCAAAAACTTGACGCAATATATTTTTTGTGAAAAAAGATTTTTGTCAATGGTCAATTATAATTAACGCTAAAGTTCGCAAGGTCTATTAATATACAGAATTTATCAGTTCGCAAAGGCACTCCGTTCAGCCAAGACATTAGTGTGTACATTGCTGAGTGAAATGCCTTCGCGATCGTTTTTTATAATAAAATATCGTAGTGGACTTTGTGTTAAAATCTATGTAAGTGTATCAAAAACTTGACGCAATATATTTTTTGTGAAAAAAGATTTTTGTCAATGGTCAATTATAATTAACGCTAAAGTTCGCAAGGTCTATTAATATACAGAATTTATCAGTTCGTAAAGGCACTCCGTTCAGCCAAGACATTAGTGTGTACATTGCTGAGTGAAATGCCTTCGCGATCGTTTTTTATAATAAAATATCGTAGTGGACTTTGTGTTAAAATCTATGTAAGTGTATCAAAAACTTGACGTAATATATTTTTTTGTAAAAAGATTTTTGTCAATGATCAATTTTTGCTTCGCAAAGTCAATCGTCAATCATTACTAACGCTAAGGTTCGCAAGGTTTATCAATATGCAGATTTTATTGGCTCGCAAAGGCACTTCGTTCAGCCAGGATATACGCCTTATCATTGCTGAGTGAAACGCCTCTGCGGTCGAAAAAAAGTAAACATCATAAAAACTTTGCGAACACCACGTTTAATTATATACGAGCTTATAAAATTCACAAGCGCAGCGAATTGCCCATTCACCATTGACACTTATTTATCATAATTCTTCATGATGTACTCAAAGTAGTGAATCATCTTCAGATAGTTGTCAATACTAAGGTATTCATTGGTACTGTGAATACTCTGCTGCTCGGCACTGTTGATCTTGATCGGCATGAACCTGTAGACGTTTTTGCTTACAATTTCATATTTACCGGCATCGGTTCCAGCCATAGTAAGATAAGGCGTAACAATAGCTCCGGGATGAATTTCTTTCACTCCGGCTTCTATCATTTTAAAAGCTCTTGTATTGGTTGGGGAAATAGCAGAAGCTTCCCTTGTATTATCAATTTCTTCTACTTCTACATCAAAGCCTTCAGTCGCTTTAGCAATATGATCTTTTACATCTTTCACCGAATTTCCGGGAAGTAATCTGAAATTAACAACAAATTCCACTTCGGGAGAAAGTACATTGGTACCATCACTTCCTTTCATCATCGTTAAAGCTGTTGTGGTTCTCACCAAAGCATTGGTTGTATTGTTTTTGGTAAGCTGGGAAATCAGTACCGGTTTTAAAAGCCATTGATTAGCCAATGCCATTCTTGTGGCAAAAGGCATTTCACCTCCGATATTCGTAAAAAATTCTTTGATTAAAGGGGTAATAACAGGCTTCATCTGATGATCTTCCAGACGCTGCATGATAACAGCTGCTTTCCCGATAGCACTTTCCATTGGTGGCATTGATGAATGCCCACCCAGTCCTTTAACCTTTATCTTTGCAGAAAGAAAACCTTTTTCAGCACATCCTACTACGGCAACGTCTGTATCAATTCCGGCTACATTTCCTTTTCTCATAATCAATCCCCCTTCGTCATAGACCGCATCGAACTTCAATCCCTTTTTCTTAAAATAATCGGCAATCTGAATCGCTCCTTTCTTTCCGCCTACTTCTTCATCAAAACCGAAAGCCAGATAAATATCACGCTGTGGAATCTGTTTGTTTTTAATCATAGAATTCATGGATTCCATCAAGGAAAAAAGCATTCCCTTCATATCTATGGCACCTCTTCCGTAGATTCTTCCGTTGGCAACAGCGCCGGAAAAAGGAGCAAAATCCCAGTCTTCGGCAACTTTTGAAACAGGCTGTAATGGTTTATCATCCGGACGGAAAACATTTTGTTCATTATTTTTAATATCTGCATCTCCCGGCGGAACAACATCCATATGGGAAAGAAATAAAATGGGTTCCAGAGCAGGATTGCTTCCTTTAAGCCTGAACACCAGTCCATATTGGTTGACCTCAACATTTTCTGTATTCTGATAGACTAACGGATAAGATGTTTTTAAATAGGTTTTGAACTGTTCAAACGGTGCATAATCAAATTCACCCAAACTTCCTGTAGAAACGGTGGGTACTTTTATTCCTCCTGAAAGTCTCATGACTGCAGAATCATTTTTTACCGGTTTCCAGCCCTCGTCTGTTCCGATATTATTTTTCTTAAATGGATAGGTGTAGGTTTTGATCAATACGACAGCAGCCAGAATGACAACGATTCCCAAAAGGATTAAAAGAATTTTTTTCATAGCGGATAGTTTGTGAAGTGATTTTATTCTATAAATATAACAAAGTATTTTATGCCCAACAATTTAAAGCCTGGTTTTTTCATCAATGGAACATTTACAACAGATTCTTTTGGGTATAAGATGACGGATCGTTTTATAGTAAACGTAAAGTTTTATATTCCTAAAACTGAATATAAGAGAGCTAAGCAGTAATCAACAAGTTGATTCGATGAAGCTTTGAGTCTTTCTAGTACTTTGTATTTTTCTTTAACGCAAGGGGGCAAAGTTTTTTATTACTGATATATATTTAAGGCAATCGTTTTGCGGTTTCTTTTAATCCAGGATTTCGTTCATTTCGGTTAAAATGATAGGTTTTCCATCAGTAATTACAATGGTATGCTCATGCTGGGCCATATAACCGCCTTTATTGCCTATCATAGTCCATCCGTCTTTTAATTCTACAGCAATATTGGAATCGGTGGAGATGAATGTTTCAATCGCCACGACAGAGTTTTTCTTAAAACGTCTGGAATCATAACGGTTTCTGTAGTTAAGCAATTCATCAGGCTGCTCATGTAAGCTTCTTCCTACTCCGTGGCCTGCAAGATTCTTAATGACTTTAAGACCTCTTTTCTTCGCTTCGGTTTCCATTAAATGTCCTATGTCTGCTATTTTGACACCGCCTTTTATATTGCTGATCGCCTTTCTCAGAATGTCTTTGGATGCCTCCACCAGTTTCTGATGTCCGTGAATATCTTTTCCAATGATAAAAGATCCGCCGTTATCTGCCCAATATCCATCCAGCTCTGCAGAAACATCAATATTGATCAGGTCACCTTCTTTCAAAACTCTTTGATCTGTTGGAATACCATGGCAGAATTCATTATCTACGCTGATGCACGTCCAGCCCGGAAATCCATACGTCAGATAAGGCGCTGATTTTGCCCCGAAACTTTCCAGTATTCTGGCTCCGTATTCATCAAGATCTTTTGTGGTCATGCCGGGTTCAGCATATTCTGTCATCTTTTTTAAAGTATAGGCAACGGCTTCACTTACTTTTTGCATTCCGAGCATCTGATCTTCGCTGGTGATTGACATATTTGTTTGATTATTGTTGAGAACTACAAAGTTAGGAAATTAAAACGTTCTTAGATAGCCTGTTTCCATAAAGTAGCAGAGAGCATTTATGGAGTGGCTCGTGATGCTTTAAGAAAAGAGTAACCGCAATGCGAATATTTTACCGGACATTTTTTCACCTTTACTTTACAGAATGTATTATCTTTGAGTCTTCACAAATTGATTAAAGAATGGATCACAAAATACATCAGGGAAGAAATGTAAAACGTTTCAGAGAAATGCTGGGCATCAAGCAGGAAGCATTGGCACTTGATCTGGGCGACGACTGGAACCAAAAAAAGATCTCTTTACTTGAACAAAGAGAAACCATTGAAAACCAACTGCTGGAAAAAATATCCGAAGTACTGAAAATTCCTGTAGAAGCTTTTCAAAATTTTGATGAGGAGCAGGCTGTGAATATTATTTCTAATACATTTAATATTGATAAAGATGCTTACATAGGAAATTCCAAACCTACTTTCAACATCAATCCAATTGAAGAAATTAAAAAACTTCACGAAGAAAAAATCGCTTTGTATGAACGTATGCTGAAGGAAAAGGATGAAATGATGAGTAGGCTGGAAAAGCTGCTTGATAAGTAAGAGATTTAAAAACACTTTTAAAATAAAACAAAACTACTGCGGATGCAGTGGTTTTGTTTTATTATCCTACTTTGAAGTATTTTGAAAAAGAATTGTTTTTTATTACTGACTCAAAGTCAGGAGATTTTACGTAGTTGCTTTTTTATCCTTCATCTTCTACATTTTCATACTTATAATCTGTTAGAACTAATATTCCAAAATATTTCCATTCAAATTCGTCTTGATAATCTATTTTTAAAATGAGATTTTTTTTGGTTATTTGAAGAACTTTAATGGATTTAATTATTTGAATATGTGACGGATATTCACCGTATGGTGAAGAAGTAGTGTAAGTTTTATCGTCTTCTTTGGTTAAATTAAATTCAGAGAAAATCCCTAATTTTATTTTTTCTTTCGATTTAAAATTTCCTGATTTAAAACAGATTATATTTTGAAAAGACTTACTTTCATTATCATATATGGATAAACTTTCTTCATCAGAATTATATTGTAAGTATTCATATTTCATCTTCGAGGTATCTTGTTTAAAGTAGTCAAAAATTCCTAAGTCTACTTTTTTATTATTCAATAAACCAGGTTTATAACTTATTATAATTGGTTTATAAAATTCCAAGATTTGCGCTGTCATTTTATTTGTAAAACAAAATGTAAATATTATGTATAAGAATATTTTTAATTTATTTCTTTTTTTCATTTTTTCCTGTTTTTATTTTGCTGTTCTCTAACCCCGCTCCCGCACGAATCCTTTCGTATGGTCGAAAAACTAGAGACAAATATATAAAATTGAATTCCTAAAAATTTTTATCTTACATTTCTAACAATAACTTTTTATAGATAGCCAGCGCACAAGATAATCTATATAGGTACCACACGATACAATCGTGCGGGAGCGGGGAACGATAGACAGCATGTCTTCGCTCTTCTGGATGCGTTTCTCAAACAAACTAAACTGCAATCTATTATGTAAAACACCCCCCACCGCAATGCGGTGGGGGTTTTGTTATAATTGTATAGAGTATTAATGTGTAAGCGTCGAGCAATCAGCAGAAGGATTAGAAAATGTAATATCTTCATATGTATCAGAGAATTTTAATTTTCTATTCATTAAAATTGACTTCATACACCCCGAAATCGGAACTGGTGATAAAAAAGTTATTTCATTTTTTTTGTTTAAAACAATATGCCAATTTTCAAAATCATCATTAATCATTGTTTTCTTTTGATTGAAATTTTCATATTTGGTTTTTTTAAACATTTTCTCTATGCTTTTACACTCATTATCAGGCAGTATAAGTTTATAACCTTCAAATATATAAACATTCTTATATTGAATACCTTCCATAAATTCAGGTTTGAAAAAAGCTACATCAATTGAATATTCACCTTTCTCTTTTGTTTGGTCGTGAAAACTCACTGCTAATATTTCATTCCTATTATCAACTTTTCGTTTTTTAGAAATATATTCTATATATCCTTTGATAATATTATGTAAATCTTGTTTTTTAATAGCACTTTTATTAAATGTAAAAAAGAAAACAAGAGTAATTAAAAGTATTTTTTTCATAGATTTAGATTGATTTATTTTTTCTTTCCTGTATATACTGCTTCATTGTAATTATATTTTACATACCCACCATTTGCACCGTTATTTTTTAGCCATGTATTATAAACATACTTAGATATTGCATTATTGCTTTTTGAACGTCCCTTATCACCACCATCTTTATATGCTACGCCAAATGTTGGATTTCCTTTGTTCCAATTTCCTTCACTAAATCCAGAAGGATTATATTCAAATCCGGGATGGGAATGAACAGCTTCAGAATACACTCCATCTTTTGTTATATGCATTGTACCAGACCCCATACTCAGATTATGATTAGCCAAAACATCAGCAGCACTTGCATGCTTAGTCTCATTGTAATTTGTACTTATTACATTTGTAGAAAATCCGTCAGAAAAATCAAATTTATCCTGCCCAAATTCTACAGAAGTATTATCTGCTATAAATTCGAAAACTTGTGTAGCTGTATTATAATCATTTATTTGGAAATAACCGAAATCAGGTCCAACTCCTGCAATTGAAACCTTTTCATTCTTCAACTCGCCTATTTGCGAGTCTCCTGTAGGATTTGTTTCAGAAACATTGGTACGAGCGATTTGTATAGATTTAGATTCATCTTCATTGGTAACAGTGTCATAAGTATTAGTGTCCGCTGTTCTTTCTATTTTACCATCATTAAAAATCTTGATCTTATCTAGAGCTTGCATCCCATCGGGATCTATAAATCTGATTGGATTATTCAAAGCATAATTGTATGGAGAAAATCTTCTCGAAGTTTCAGCTAAAGGGTCGATTACTCCCCACCGTCCAATATCCGCCATGTACATCCTCGCCCCATAATCATAGAAACCTGTTTCCTGAAGCTCCTTTCCATTGTACTTGTACTTATAATAACCCTCGCAAATTGCGAGGGTTTAAAATATTATTTCTTAAACTGTATATTATTACACTTATTTTTCTCATACCAGTCTATCCAACCTTTTCGGTCTTTCTCATAAACTCCCGATGGATACAGACCAGCATAATTAAGTCTACTTTCAAAAGAAACATGGGAATACTTTGAAATAAATACAAGGGATTTATTAAATTGACTGCCTTCATTTTTATTTATTAGACTATCAATAATCTTGATATTAGAAAAATACTCCTTTTTGAAATCTAAATTTTCAATACAGTCTCCATCGACATATACATTATTACTTTTCTTTACAGAGTTGGTACAATTCACCAACAGTAATAATACTAAAATAAAAAATATATTTTTCATATTATGGTAATGTTGTTTTTTTAACCGTTATTCCTCCAGTAGTATCGTTTTTCCAAATAGCCTGATTAGTTTTGGTTTTGTCTTTCTCTTGGAATACATTGATACTCATCGGACCTTCAGTTTCTATTCTTTCATTTCCATTTACTTTACCCTCTTTCTTAAAAGCTTTTGCATGAGCCTTATTAAAATCGGGATATGTGGTATTTCCGGCAGCATCTGTTTCTGTTTTTCCTATGTCGCCTTTTTTGAGTCCCATTTTAGCTTTTTCCAGCTGCTCAATATGCTCATGAGTTATAGCTCCTGCACTACTTGTACCTCCTTTTCCAACTTTATCAAATTCTAAAACATCTGCCATATCAATCTCACCTGTTTGAAAACTTCCAACCACAACTGATTTGTCATTTTCTACTAAATCTTGACTAACAATTTCTTTTGCTGTAATGACCTCATTATAGCTATCATAGAAAGCCTGTTGTTCTTTGGTTAAGGTAGCATCTTTATTAATCATATTAAGAGTAACTTTATATGTATTTGTCCCTTGTATTTGAGTATAAACAGCTTCATATTTCCCCCCAAGTGAAGAATTTACTAAGTTTTCATAAGATTGTCTTGCAGTTGCAGTTGCAAATGAAAGAATTAATTCATTTCCGTCAGGATCTATAAATGCAATAGGATTATTTCCTGCATAGATATATGGGGACATCGGTGAATATTTTTCAGCCTTGTTGTCAATTACGCCCCATCTCCCAATATCCGGCATATACATTCTCGCACCGTAATCATAAAAACCTGTCTCCTGCAATTCCTTTCCATTGTACTTGTAACTATAATAACCTCCAAAATTAGAAGAACTAAGCATCCCTTCAATATGATTCAATCCAAATGGATAATAATTGTTGGTATCTGTAACTTCAAAAACGCCTTCGCTATTTTTGGCAAAACTTACCCTGGCATTCCCAAGGTGATCTCTGTACTGGTAAATATAACTAATTGTAAATACTACCACACGAAAGGATTCGTGCGGCAGCTTGGGCAGCGGTGATAAGTAGAGTTATCCGGGATTAAAAAGTTTCACAGTTTCATTAGAACGTTTTTGATTTATAGTATCCAATATATAGATATTGTTTTCACCAATATCTCCATTGTTCAATTGAAACATTTCCCAAAAATTCCCTCTAAGAAAAATATCTTTATTACTGATTCCCTTAGGAAAATAAAATTCGCAATTAAATACGTTTTTATCCTTCTTACAATTACATTCCAAATGTTTTTTTTCTTCCTCTTCATAAAAATATCTATAATTTAATTTTCCTTGTGAACGAATAGCTTTTAGCTGATAAGGTGTATAAAATTTATATTTTATTAAATTTGCTGTTTTTGTAAAGCTATAAAATTTACTTCTTAGCGTATCTATTTTTCCACCCTGATATAAAATAAATTGATTAACAAATTCTTTATTATCAATCATTCGATATTCAAGTCTGGCTAATAGCATTTTAGTTTTATAATCTTTTGCTTCCCACCAACCAGTTCTTTTATTATTTTCCTTTATATATCCTATTATTTCATATGAATTAAATTTTCCTTTTATTATATATAACGAATCATTTATTTTATGCTTTTCAACATTCTTTAAGTTTCCCAAATCAGTTGCAATTGAAAAATGTTCCGTTGAATTTAAATCCCTAGAACTTTTCTGTCTTTGCTTTTCACATGAAAAAAACAAAAATAAAAAAACGTAAAATACAATTTGTTTATCCATTATTAATTTTAATATTTAGATCGTTTTGTTGAATCCGCTGTTTTATAAATTCTATTCCAAGCACTATTCCAGGTTTCTCCTTTCTTTATAGGTGTTTGATATAAAGTATCTTTAATTCCATCTTTGTCAAAAGTATAATCTTTATAATATACCGTGTCGACTTTACTTTTTCCTGTTATTGCAGAAACTGTCAAATCTATTAATGACATTATATCTACCATAAAATTTACCTTATCTGAACCATCAGTTCCCCTGCTTAAACTATTAACCATTCCACCCATAAAACCATCCAAGCTTACAATTTTATCAATATCCCCTCTAAAAAAAGGATTAGTATAGTTTAAAGGACCAGCACCTCCCAAATTTGTATAAAAGTTACCTCCTTCATTTCCTAAATTAGAGAACATTATTTTTTGAACTTCTTAATACACTGTTCAATAAATTGAGGTTGTGTAAATATCACTTTTTTGTCATTTACATACATAAATAATGAATCGTTTTTAACTGCATTGAGTTTTTTATCATGAACCTTTAAAAGAAAGATTGCCTGATAATTACCCGTTCTATCTTTTTTTGGTTCCAGATATCTTACACTTTCTCCAATTCTTATTTCGTGTTTGATACTGTCCTCTACTTTTTTATATTTTAATTCATTTGACTCAAAATCCTTTATAGTTTTAACATTTTCAAGCTCTTTTGTTAACTGTTGTTGTTGTTTATTTAAACGTATCAATTTCTGATTAGAATATTGCAATAAGAGGTCAGCTTCCTGCCATTCCATTAAAGTATCATATTTTATAAGCTGAATGGATTCTAAAGAAGAACCATCTTGTCTAAGTTCTTGTGTAATTTTTTTTTGGAGAGATTGTGTCAATTCTTCTTTAAAACTCTTGGTTTCATCTTTTTTACAAGAAAAAATAATAAATAAAATTACTATACAAATTATTTTAGCTTTCATATTATCTTGATTTCATTATTCTTCTTAATACAGAGTCTTTTTGATTATTACGTTTTATTTCATCAGCGCTAACTCTACTACTCACTGAGTCCCTTTGACTTCTGGATAGACCACTTAGATGAATATCCTGAGTTTTAACTCCGACACCGGTTATTCCGCCTCCAGATCCTCTATAAATATTAAGACCAACTGCCTGGGAACCATGATAACTAAGCGTATCGGGTTCTGCTGCTACAGCATTTGAAGAACTTTTTGTTGATCCCGCTGCTGAAACCGCTAAATCAATTAAAGACATTACATCCACCATAGTATTCATCAAACTTATTCCCTGATCCCCTCTGCTTAAACCATTATGTATTCCTCCAAAATAACCTCCCACATCTACCATTTTGTCTATATCTCCTCTGAAGAATGGATTGGTATCTTCACGAGGACCAGATCCTCCAAGATTTGAATAGAAGTCTCCACCCTCATTTCCTAAATGTGATAACCATTTCCCAAGATCAAAACCTGGTTTACTTGTAATGGTTGTTCCAATTAGTGTAGTTGCAGATTCTCCATTATTAAATGTTTGACCACCTGCTGTAAAAGAACCATCAGAGTTTAAATTAAATTCCTGAACTGTTTGTCCATTTTCAACACCGAGTACTCTAGTATTATTTATAGCTGTTAAGTTAGTATAGCCATCTAATTCAGCACTACCATCATGCCATTCAATGTTTTGAGTTAAATTATTTTGATACCAATCTTTTCCTTCTCTTCCATCCGGATCGATAAACATTATTGGATTATTAAATGCATAATTATACGGACTATGACGAGTCATTTTCTCCGCCAGCGGGTCGATTACTCCCCACCTTCCAATATCCGGCATATAGAATCTCGCCCCATAATCATACATTCCAGTCTCCTGTAATTCTTTACCGTTATACTTGTAACTATAATACCCTCCAAAATTAGAACTACTAAGCATCCCTTCAATATGATTCAATCCAAAAGGATAATAATTGTTGGTATCTGTAACTTCAAGAACACCTTCGCTGTTTTTGGCAAAACTTACCCTGGCATTCCCAAGGTGATCTCTGTACTGGTAAATATAACGGTTTTCTGTGAAACTGTAAAATCCTTCTGCTGTAGGGACAAAATCAAGTTTCCATTGTGGGGTTAAGTCAATACCAGGAAACAGAAGACCTGTATTTTTATATGCCTGCTCTTCAAAAGCAGATTCAGTACGACATTCAAGACATATTCCACCTCCTTCACGATAGGTATACTGAAAGCCATCCAGGTAGTCTGTCATCGTAATGCTTGTCTGCCCGCGTGGCGGAGCACTAGAATAGGTTTTGCGAAGTTTTACACCATCTGCACGGTAGAGATAATCCAGCCCACTGTTCATAAAAAGTCCTGAAGGATTAGTCTGGGTAATTGCAAAGGAATCCGGTAAATTCAAATAGTTGTACTGTATCGTCTGAATTCCTTTATCCTTCATATTAATCATATTCCCGTTCAGGTCATAATCAATGGTATTATTCCCTCCTTCATAGCCGGAATCGTTTAATGAGCTTTCAATGATCTGATTCAAACGGTTGCCGGTATATTTATACTCAAGATTATCTACCACAGTAGAAGTTGAACCGTAAACAGGAATCGCGTTTCTTTTCAGAAATGTAATATTTCCGTTTAAATCATAGCTCAAACGTTCATCAAAATTCTTGTTATGCGGATTGGTCTTTTCCGGCTCTGAATACTCGGCATCAGTTAATCTGTTAAGCTTATCGTAAGTATAATTATATCTTTTAAGGTTACTGACCGTTGACATATTCCAGTCTATTTCTGCAATATTTCCATTATATCTGCCAGCAGCAATATTTGAATAGACAGGATCTGTATACTTTACTTTATATCCAAAAAGTTTTCCATTCAGATTGGCGGGATCATTTATTTGGGTAAGCCAACCGCGGATATTATACTTATAATCTATTTGCTGAAGCGGAGAAGATGAAATTACTCCGCCTAATTTTTTAGACTCCAATTGGGAAAGTTCATTGTACTTATTCTGGGTTAATATTTCCACAGGGTTATTATCAACCTGATGATTGTGTATCAATAATCTGTTCTGGTCATCATATTCAAAATTTTCCGTAATAACTTTTTCAATATCTATATCAAGCCTTTTATGTCTTGTAACAATTTTTTTGATTAGTCCTGAAAAATCAAGCAGAAATTCCTTTTTAGTATATCCACCTAAATGGTTCCAGCTTTTTTCTGCTAGCTTTAGCCCTTTGGTATTGTAATAGAAATAGGTTTTTGTCCAGTTGTCATCCTCAATATTTTTTACATAAGAGGCTGTAGGGAGACTCTGAGTTGAAACCCCACCGTTAAGTGCCCTGTCATCGTTGATCACATACTGATCCTGGATTTTCGCAGGAGGAAATTCCTTGGTGTCCCTTGGATAAGAGTCGTAGTAATTTACGGTAAGCAACGTAGTAAACCCGGAGAGGAAATTATTGGTGTAGTAGACCATAATCCCGTTTTTGTTAAAACCTGTGGCAGTTGGGTTTTCAGTAATCACCTGAGATGCGAGCTGGCTTTGCATGGTGGCTCTTTCTCCACCCGCAATAAGTCCGGTATAGGCAACACGCCCAAAGGCATCGTACTTGGTCATCAGCCATTGTCCTTTATTTTTCAGGTTTACATCCTGGGTAAGTACCGGGCGGTCTGCGGCATCATATACCACAGATTCCCAATCGTCTCTTCCGGGCAGTCGCTTTTCTACCTGCCTGTCCAACCCATCATATCGGTACTGGTAACACAGAGAGTTTACAATATCCGTGGTAACAACATTGTTATTCTGTTCAATTTTCTGTACTGCCAGAGGGGGAATTACAACTGCATTTTGTCCGTATTCATTGTATACATAATAGGTATCTATGTTTTGTGTCCCATCTGTTCTGCGTACAAGAACTGTCTCACCACGTCCGTTCTGAAACTGGATAACCGGAGTTCCATCTTCATCCGTTACAGTGTTTTTATATAAAGTACCCGCATTATAAAAAATACTTCCCGGTGTTAAGGATACTGAAGAAATGGTTTTGTTATCTGCCCCTACTGTACCTGTGGTTGTATTGGTAATAAATTTCTTAACTTCATTTCCCTGGTTTACTTCATACTTAAACTTTTGGGTATGTCCGCCTCCCATCTTCCAGGGATCACCGGGCTGGGCCACTTGCAGCACCCTGTCTAATGGAGAATTTTCAATCTCCTTTTCTGTGTAGGCATTGGCAGTCCCATAATAGGAATTTGCCGCAGTTTCATTCACAATCCCGGTATGAATGGCCGAATTGAGCGAATTGGCAGGAACAGGAAGAATATCCTTAACCTGTCTTCCAAATCCATCATAGGTAATGGGAGTCACCAGATCTTTCCCGGTAGTGGTGGCTTTTACACTGATAATCTGTTTGGGCCTTCCTAATCCGTCAAAATAGGTAATGGTTTCCGTTTTCTTGCTGCAATCACCACTCAGGCAGGTTTTAGAATGTATATAGTTTTCTGTAGTGCTTTGTGCATAGGCCGTCATGGCTGTAAACAGCAGACCTATTAGTTGTATTTTTTTCATGGGTGTTTACTGTTTATAGTTATACTTGAATTCTTTCACTACTTTGAAGCTATAGTTTCCGGCGTTGTCTCTTTCCCTTATCTGAACCTGTTTCAACCGGTTGGCAGTATCATAGACATAGAGTTCCCTAACTCCTGATGGTGGTGTGATGGTGGTTACTCCCACCAAGGGATCGTAGGTATATTTGGTTACCATCCCCACAGGTTGGAAGGCATCAAGAGCCAGCAGCAGATCGGCTTCTTTGGTGGGATCAGCAGCATCTTCATTGGATTTGGCTACGATAGTACTGATCATTCCTTCGATTTGACTATAGGTAGAGCCTACCACTTTGGCAATCGGCTTGGTCTTGTTATACCCCCAGACAATACTCACCGGAGTGCCGTCTTTCTCCCTGTATTGAAGGATATTTCCTTTTTCATCATATTTTTCATAAGATACCTCCTTAGAGGAAACAGTTGGGTTCAGAGTATCATAGGAATATTCAGACAACGGAAGCACTAAGTTTCCGGTGATAGCATGAGGCACAGCAGTGGGATAAATAGTTTCTTCACGGGAAGTTACTTTGGTGATGCCGTTTACTGTCTGCTGGGTTTTGGTTTCCAAAGGAATCCCGATCATATTTTTGGAAATCATGAGCTGGTTATTTTTCTCTTTAGCATATTGATAATAGCTTGAATAAGTATCCCCTCCTAAAACACTTTGTGTTTCAGATAATGGATAATCTTCAGTATTATATATATAATCAGTCATGGTAATTAATTTATTCTGAACTCCATTTTCGTAGAAATAAGAAGTTTCTTCCTTTTTGGAAGGTAAGGTAACTCCGAACTTCTCAAAGTTTTTATAAGGTGTAGTAAGAGCTATCGATATTCCTGTTTGGTTTAGAGCAAATTGATAGTTCGTAAAACTAAAAAACAGGGAAATCATTGAATTGTAAAAGTTATCAATCAGTTTTACCCCGTCATTTTTAATAAATTCCGACGTAGTATATTCTGTATTCGTTTCTAAAAGTATTTTTCCTGCTTCATTATATTTTTTTTCTGAAATAACCTGTCCTCTAAGGTAATCTTCATTGGGAATTGGACGAATCGGCATCTGAAGAGCCATTGTGGAAGTATTTGGATAATCCAACGGTGATCTGTAAGTATATACCGTCTTTCCATTTGTATTTTCATCTTTATCAATCTCCTGTACCGTTACATATTTATATCCCACATCAGCCCCTTGAGTCTTTTGAACAGGGAGAATATTGTAATCAGTTGTTACGTCAAAATTAGCACTGTAAATAAGAGTAGGATAGACATGTTTGTTATTATACGAATAGCTATACGTATATTTATTGATTGGTTCAGGAAATACCAGTGAACCACTGCTTTTCTGTGCATTTTCAATATTTTTATAATTGTAAACATATTTTTTCGAAGGATCTGCCGAAGAAGCATCGGCAAAATATGCAATGCTATTAATCCTTAAACCTCCCCCCTTACGTACTTTTTCTTCAATAAAAACATCTTCTACGGTTGTTGCCTCAAACCCATCTGCCGTATCACCCGGAATTGATACAGAAAAATTACCTTCCAAAGAAGCGTAATAAACACCAGGTTCAAAATAAACATCGTAATTATATTCTGAATGGATTTCACTTCCT
Source organism: Chryseobacterium sp. 2VB (assembly GCF_005503635.1). NCBI lineage: Bacteria > Pseudomonadati > Bacteroidota > Flavobacteriia > Flavobacteriales > Weeksellaceae > Chryseobacterium > Chryseobacterium sp. 2VB. Next base: position 172,808 of record NZ_SCNC01000007.1, on the reverse strand, counting down.
CCATCCACTCCTCCTGTCATACAGGTAGGAGGAGGTCGGTTACAGGCTTGACTTCCATTACCTACTTCATAGACTTTTACAAAAGTATTATCTCCTGTCTTTTTATATATTTTAAAGATCCAGTTATAATAAATCAGATTCCCCAATATATAATGAAGCTTAACATATTGTGCCGTATTTACTGTGAAAAATGGTTGTTTGTAAGTAGTACTAAATTGCCCAAAATTGATATATGCCCCAAACTGTTGTGTTTCTGTATGACCTGTAACCTCTTCCATTACTGCACCATTATAATAATGGCTGTAATCATTCGAATCAAAATCAAAAACAGTCTTTCCTTTCGTAGGGTAAGTTAAAGATTGGAGAACATCTGTTTTAACACCGCTACCTTCACCTTTGTAATATCCCCATTGATCTTTCACAAGATTACCAGTTGGAAGAGTATATTCCATCTTATATTCCTGATTTTGACCGTTAGGAGTTATTTTTGTTACTTTGTTCAACAGCATTTTGTTTTCTGTTTTCTGTTGACCGCTAGTTTGCTGGTAAGTGGTGTTAGTATATTTATAATCAAACACATACTTATCAGTATACTGAGAAATACTTTGACCAGCATAGTTAGATTGAATAGACTTCAGTTTATACATTTCTGAAGATTCCTTGTAATTTGTATCTAATCTTCCTTTTTCATAGTTGAGATAAATCGTTCCTTTTCCTATCACCTCAACGCTTGTAAGAAGCATTGTTAACATCTCATTATTCACCGTTTGAGATTCGATAGCACCAGGCATACTATCATCAGGATTATCTAACCCTCCACTAGTATTATTGGCAGTATTATAGTAATAAACATCTTTCGCAAGTCTACGGGTTATAGTAGGTGTCTCTTCAAACTTTATTACTGAGGAAAGTTCATATTTGAAAACAGCTAACGTAATATTGTTTTGATCTTCAATCTTTGTCAAATGAAAAGAAGACCAATAATTATCCATTTCATAACTTGAATCAATATTCGATTGCAAATTGACTAATCCTGTTTTAACTGTTGTAATCGACTGATGCGATTTTTCCATTGGACTGAAAATATATCGTATTCCTTTGTCATCAACTATCGTAAAAGAATTAACCACTCCTTGAGAATCTGGTGTACAGATGATCTGAAGATTATTTTTATCCAGTTTTTCTATTTTATAGTTTCCTCCGGCATCTTTCGCAATATAAAACCGACCTGACTGACCCATAAAATTATACTGATACAAATCATATTCTGTATCAAATTTCCCCAATCCTGAAGCATATTTATATTCATTTTGATCATAGGGTTCATCCCTCATCAATTTACCCGTAGGGTTATAGACTTCGTTATAAATACCAAATTTCACTTTTGGTGGAGTTGAGAATCCAATAGTTACGTTTTTTTCATCAACACCTCCTCCTCTGATAGTTCTGGATATTGTCCCACCTGCTATTAAACTCCACCCTAAACCAGTTTCTCCTGATCTGTCCTCTGGTTTGGCACTTAAAGGATGGTATTTAAGCTGTACTCCAATTCCGATTTCTGTCCCACTGGTTGACATACCTACCAATGGAATACTTATGTCAGGAATCCCTGTATAATAACTTACCGGAACTTCTTCGAACTTCATTAGATTGTTCGCAGTAGGTGCTGCAGCAAACATCTTATTAATATCACCTACATAACTTTTACTTCCACTTCCTGGTGAGGTTTGAGCATAAAGTGTATGGCTCCAAAAAGCTATTAACAAAATAATAGCTGGAATATTTTTTCTCATAAAATATGTTTATTTTTTGATCAGCTTAGAGCTGGCAGTTTTACCTGTATCTGTTTTTATCGTCACCAGATAAGCTCCCTGAATCAAAGCCTGGGTATTGATCTTAGTAACTTTATTCTTAGTCTTTAAATTCTGAAGCTGCCTTCCACTCATATCATACAACAAAATATCAGTCTCCTTAAAATCAAAGCCGATTTCTACATATGCATAATCAGATACGGGATTCGGATAGATCTTAATATCATATTTTTCGATTAACTGATCTACCTGTTTGTCTCCCAGTTTTACAATCTTCCAGTTCTCTTTCCCCAATTCTTCTGCGCTGGTTCCTGCCAGAACAATAGAACCATCTCTATTAAGTTTTAAATCCGAAAGCCTTTCTTCCTTTTTTCTTGATTCACCTTTGACGTGCTTTCTCCACTGCTCGGTACCATTCTGATCCAGGTACAGCATCCAGAAAGTTTCATCATCAGTTTGTATTCTCCCCTCAGCCTGAGTATAACCTCCTAAAAGAATACCTTTGGAGGATTTGTCATCTGCTGAATTCAGGACGTTCATTCCCATCAGAATATCTCTGTTTCCAAAGCTGTAGGATTTTTGAAATTGTTCATTCCCGTTTGGGTCTAATACAATCAACCATAAATCCGTTCCCTCTTCTATTCCTACCGTTTTATTGCCTGATCTTTCCGATCTTGATTCTCCACCAATGATGTATCCGGCAGAAGTTAAAGCCAATGTTCTCAAGTGATCATCTCCTTTTCCTCCAAAATTCTTTTCCCATTCTACTTTTCCGGTTTTGTCGAGCTTTACGATCCAGTAGTCACCTTCACCGAAATTTTCAGTTTGTTTCGAGGTGCGGGATACGGGGTTCGGGGTGGTTTCACGTGTACTTTCTGATGATCCCGAAACACTAACCTCGGAACTTCTGGAATAAATTCCCAATAAAGCTCCTCCATCTTTCGTTGGAATCATCTTCTCTACCTCATCTAACCCTTTTCCGCCTAAAACTAATTGTGATAATTCTTTTCCGTCTTTGTCTAATCTAATGATCAAAACATCTTTTGAACCGTAACCTTTAGAGGAGTTTTGTACATTGCCAGCTACAATAAACCCTTGATCTGTAGTCTGAATCACGGCTCTTGCTTCTTCATCTGAAGATGTTCCTATCGTTTTCTGCCACAATTGGTCTCCAAATTCATTGATTCTGATCAACCAGATGTCTGAGCCTCCTTTAGAATCGTCTTTTTTGTCTAATCCTTTTCCTGAATAAGACGTTCCAGAAATAAGAAAACCACCGTCCTGAGTAGTGACAGTTGAAGACAGATAGTCATGATTGTTTCCTGAAAAGTATTTTTCAAAAACCTGTTCTCCCTTCTGATTTAATTTTATCAGGCGAAAATCATAACCGTTGTTTTGTTTGCTGTTCTGTTGAAGTTTATCGCTTTGAATGGAACTTCCTGAGACAAGATACTGTCCGTCAATGGTTGTAGTAATCTGGCTTAGAAAATCCTGGGTAGAGGATTTGATGTCCTTCTGCCATACCACTTCCTGAGCAGATAGGCCCAGGGCTGTGCATAAAGTGAATGCACCGAGATAGATTTTTTTCATTCTATGTTTTCTGAGTTAGTAATTAGTTATTAAAACGCAGCGAATTTAATACTTTTTAAGACATGAAAATCACTTTAATGTGGTACCCTGTAAATCATGCTATTTATCATTAAATTCTCTGTATATTTTTCATTCTGTTAATGCAAAAATATCTACCCGAAGCGACAAAACTTGTCGTGTTAAAATAAAAAAGGGCCAACTCAAAAGAATTGACCCTTCCAAAAAACATTAACTGTTTATTGATAGAATTATGATGTTTTATTTCCAGCCTCCACCTAAACTTTTATAGATGTCGACTACAGTGCTGAGCTGTTTTTGTTTTGCTTCTATAAGCTCCATTTTAGCATCCAATGCATCTCTCTGGTTCAGAAGAACTTCAAGATAATCTGCTCTTGAATTACGGAACAACTGATTGGCAATATCAATAGACTGATCCAGGGCTTTTGTTTCCTGAGACTTTAACTGATAATACTGGTCTATGTTTTTAACTTTTGACATCAGATTGGCAACATCCAGATAAGCATTCAGAATAGTTTTGTCATATTCGTACAACGCCTGAATCTGTTTTGCATCTGCTGTCTGGAAATTGGCTTTTATTGCACTTTTGTTAATCAGCGGACCTGCCAGTTCACCTGCCAGATTATAGGCAATTGATTCCGGCAATTTAACAAGATAGGATGGTTTGAAAGCTTCCAGCCCTAATGTTGCAGAAATTTCCAAAGAAGGATAGAATTCTTTTCTTGCAGCTTCCACATCTAATTTTGAAGCCTTCAATTCCAGCTCGGCCTGTTTGATATCAGGACGGTTGGATAATAACTGAGATGGAATTCCGGTATAGACTGTCGGAGGAATGGTAGACATAAAGTTTTCCTTTGTTCTCACAATCGGTTGTGGATATCTTCCCAGCAAAGCATTGATTTCATTTTCTTTCTCAGTAATCTGCTGGCGGATGGTATATTCTGCCGCTTTGGATTTTGCCAGTTCTGCTTCAAATTTCTTAACCGCCAATTCTGTTGCAGCAGCGGCTTCTTTCTGAATTTTAGAAATTTCCAGTGCTTTTTGCTGAAGCTTGATATACTGCTGTATAATATCCAACTGGTTATCAAGTGCCAGCAATTCATAATAATTATCAGCAACTTCTTCAATAAGATTAGATAAAACAAAGTTTTTTCCTTCTACTGTAGAAAGATAATGAGCTACTGCAGATTCTTTTTCCGTTCTGAGCTTTTTCCAGATGTCAATCTCCCAGCTGGCATTTAATCCTGCTTCAAAATTTCCAAGCGGATCCGGCATTTCTTTTCCCGGTTCAATTTCTGTGGTAGCATCACCTGCCCCTTCACTGGTATAGCGCCCTGCTTTTTTCAATCCTGCTCCTACTCCTGCAGAAACAGTTGGACTCAATCTTCCTTTTTTAGCTAAAACACCACTTTTTGCAATTTCAATCTCCTGAAGAGTGATCAGCAGCTCCTGATTATTTTTTAAAGCAGTTTCAATCAGGGTTACAAGGTTGGGATCCGTAAAGAACTGTCTCCAGGGAGTTGTTCCGCTATTATTGTTAGCATCCTGCTGCTCTTCCTGATTAAAATTTTGGGGGATATTTTCTTTTACCTCGTCTTTTATGACAGTCGCCATCGGCGCCTTACAGCTTGCAAGTACAAGCGATAAGGCAATGGCTGTGATTATATTTTTAGTCTTCGAATTTTCCATCATGTTCATAAGGTTCAGTTTGTTCTGTTAAAGGATTCTCTTCTTCATATCTCGCCAATCGTGACTTATCAGCAATGGTTCCGAAGATATAATACAATCCGGGGATAATCATCAATCCGAAAATAGTTCCGATTAACATCCCTCCTGCTGCTGCTGTACCAATGGTTCTGTTACCAATCGCTCCCGGCCCCGTTGCAATTACCAATGGAATTAATCCGGCAATGAAGGCAAATGAGGTCATCAAAATCGGACGGAAACGGATGGCAGCTCCTTCAATAGCAGCTTTTGCCACTGGGATGCCTTCTTCGGCTTTCTTCTGTACGGCAAATTCAACAATCAACACCGCATTTTTACCCAAAAGTCCGATCAGCATGACCATCGCTACCTGTGCGTAAATGTTATTCTCCAATCCTAAGAGTTTTAAGCATAAAAAGGCTCCAAAAATACCTATAGGCAGAGATAAAATAACCGGAAGCGGAAGGATGAAACTTTCATACTGTGCGGAAAGAATCAGGTAGACAAATCCTAAACAAACCAAGAAGATAAATATAGCTTCATTACCACGGCTTACTTCGTCTTTAGAGATACCCGCCCAGTCGATACCAAAGCCTCTTGGAAGCGTTTTATCTGCAACTTCCTGAATCGCCTGGATCGCCTGTCCACTACTATATCCAGGGGCAGGAGTTCCGCTCACCTCTGCAGAGTTATACATATTGTGTCTTGTAATCTCCGATAGTCCGTATACTTTTTCAAGCCTCATAAAATCTGAGTAGGGAACCATCTGGTCTTTATCATTTTTAACATACAGCTTCAACAGGTCAGTTGGAAGTGCACGATATTGAGGGCCAGCCTGAACAATGACCTTATACGGTCTGTCAAAGCGGATGAAACTCGTTTCATAGTTGGAACCGATCAATGTAGACAGGTTATCCATTGCTTTTTCAATGGTTACTCCTTTTTGCTCCGCAAGATCATTGTCTATCCTAAGCATATATTGCGGGAAACTCGCAGAATAGAATGTAAATGCCGAACCAAGCTCCGGACGCTTTTTAAGCTCCTTCACAAAGTCATTACTTACCTGCTCCATTTTATGATAATCTCCACTTCCTGCTTTATCCAGCAGACGAAGCTCGAAACCTCCTGCAGCTCCATATCCCGGAACGGAAGGCGGCTGGAAGAATTCTATATTAGCTCCAGGAATATTTTTGGCTTTTTCCTCAAGCTTTTCAATAATTTCTGCAGCTGATTCTTTACGTTCTTCCCAGCTTTTAAGGTTGATCAGACAGGTTCCTGAATTGGATCCGGTACCTTCAGTCAAAATCTCATATCCTGCAAGAGAAGAAACGGATTGTACTCCGTCAATATCTTCAGATTCCCTCAAAAGCTCTCTGGCAATCTGATTTGTTCTTTCCAATGTAGAACCCGGAGGCGTCTGAATAATAGCATAGATCATCCCCTGATCCTCGGCCGGAATAAATCCTGAAGGTAAAGAATTGCTCAGGAAGAATGTGCAGGCACAAAATGCCAATAACAATGGTAATGTTATTGTCTTTTTTGTCACTGTTTTATTCAGTAGCTTCTCATATCTTCCGGCTCCTTTTGTAAACAGGTTATTGAATTTATCAAGAAAAATAGTAATTGGAGTTTTCTTTTTAGCTTTTCCATGATTATTTCTTAAAATCAAAGCACATAAAGCCGGTGTCAAAGTAAGTGCCACTACCCCTGATAAAATGATGGATGAAGCCATTGTAATAGAGAATTGGCGGTAGAATACCCCAACCGGTCCGGACATAAATGCAATCGGGATAAATACCGATGCCATTACAAGTGTAATTGCGATAATTGCTCCACTGATCTCATGCATGGCCTCTTCTGTTGCCTTTAACGGAGAAAGATGTTTTTCTTCCATCTTGGCGTGAACAGCTTCAATAACTACAATCGCGTCATCTACCACAACCCCGATGGCCATTACCAGGGCAAATAGGGAAATCATATTCAGAGTAATTCCAAAAGCGGACATGACAGCAAATGTTCCCACCAATGAAACCGGAACAGCTAATGCCGGAATCATTGTTGAGCGCCAGTCTCCAAGGAACAGGAATACTACGATAGCAACCAGAATAAAGGCCTCAAACAATGTGTGGATAACTTTTTCCATGGAGGCATCCAGGAATCTTGAAACGTCATAACTGATGTCATAATGCATTCCCTTAGGGAAGTTATTTTTTTCAAGATCTTTCATCAATGCTTTCACATTTTTGATAACGTCACTTGCATTGGATCCATAGGATTGTTTTACGGTGATCGCAGCTGAAGGTTTTCCGTTCAATGTGGAATAAATATCATACATGGAACTTCCAAACTCAATATCGGCAACATCTTTCAGTCTTACAGATTCTCCGTTCGGTTTTGCTTTTAAAATAATGTTTCCGTAATCTTTTTCATTATTGAAACGACCAGGATATTTTAATACGTACTCGAAAGACTGAGAGCGTTTTCCTGAACTTTCACCTGTTTTCCCAGGAGAAGCTTCCAAACTCTGCTCATTCAGAGATTCCATTACTTCATCTGCTGAAATATTATAAGCTGTTAACCTGTCCGGCTTAAGCCAGATACGCATGGCATATTCACGGGTTCCCAGGATATCTGCAAAACCGACACCACTTACCCTTCTCAATTCAGACATTACATTGATATCTGCATAGTTGAAAAGGAATTTCTGGTCAGCTTTAGGATCATCACTGTACAGGTTAATATACATCAACATGTTGGGTTCTTCACGCGTGATTTTTACTCCTTCACGTACTACCAGAGGCGGAAGTTTATTAACTACTGAAGATACACGGTTCTGCACGTTTACTGCAGCTACATTGGGATCCGTACCCAGATCAAATACAATCTGAATGGAAGCTTCCCCGTCATTTCCGGCATCTGAAGTCATGTATTTCATACCGGGAACTCCATTTAATCCTCTTTCTAAGGGGATTACTACGGATTTAATCAACAGTTCGTTGTTGGCTCCGGGATATTCTGCGGTGATATTTACTTTAGGCGGAGAAATGGAGGGAAACTGTGTCACCGGAAGTTTTACCAATGACAATATTCCCATAAATACAATAATCAATGAGATTACTATGGACAGAACTGGTCTGCGAATGAATTTCTTAAACATACTGTTTCGTTTTAGAGACCACTACTCTGCTTTTAGTTTCAATGATTGAAGAACTTTCTTAGGATCCTGGAATTTTGTTTTCACTTTCTGATCATCCTTTACTTTCTGAACGCCTTCCAAAAGAATCTGATCGCCTTTTGAAATTCCTGATGCCACTACATACAAGTCCGGAAGTTCATAGGCTACTTTGATATTTCTGGATTTAGCTACTCCATTTTTATCAATCACAAATACATATTTCTGATCCTGAATCTCATAGGTTGCTTTCTGCGGAATGATCAATGCATTATGAACCGGCATTGACATCTGTACTTTTCCGGTTTCTCCGTTTCTCAGAAGTTTATCAGGATTAGGGAATTTGGCACGGAAAGCAATATTTCCTGTTTCATTATCAAATTCTCCTTCAATCGTCTGAATTTCTCCTTTTTGTGTATACATTTCTCCATTGGCTGTAATCAGAGAAACCTGGCTGCTGCCACGGTCTGAAGCATGAGTCTGATAGCTCAGATATTCCGGTTCAGAAACATTGAAATAGGTATAGATACTTGTATTGTCTGACAATGAGGTCAGCAAATCGCCTTCATCTACAAGGCTTCCCAGCTTCAAAGGAATTCTGTTGATAATACCGGAAAACGGTGCTTTGATGTCAGTAAAGGAAAGATGGATCTGAGCCAGTTTCATTTCTGCATTGGCAGCATCCAGCTTGGCTTTTGCCATTGCTCTTTCATTTTTAGAAACTATATTGTTTCCTGCTAATGTACTTGCGTTTTTCAGCTCAATGGAAGCCTGTTCCACTTCTGCTTTTGCTTTTAATAATTCTGCCTGATACAATTTAGGCATGATCCGGAACAATGTTTGTCCGGCCTGTACGTACTGGCCTTCATCTACAAAGATTTTTTCCAGGAAACCTTTTTCCTGAGCTCTCACTTCAATGTTTTTTACAGATTGAATCTGGGCTACATATTCTTTATTGATTACGGTATCCATTACCACAGGAGATGTCACCGGATATACGGTAACTTCTTCTTTTTCTTCTTTTTTCTTATTGCAGCCAACTGCCAACAGAAGGACACTCAGCGCAATTCCCGAAACAACTCTCTTTATCATAATTCTAGAGTTTATATAAATCGTTAATGTTTTGATAGAATAAAACGGTAATAAAAGCGGTACGATGTGATGATTACCGGCATACACAGCGTAAAGTATTTCTACCCGGAATCAGGCAGAAAATCAATAAAAACGGGGAATTCTTAAATTCTAATGGAACGGATAAGAATGAATCTTTTGGTAGATAGGCCAAGAACAAAACCATGAATATCCGGTTTTGACCGCTTACAACTTTTCAATCCAAAAATATAAACAAGACTGAAAACTCCGGCAAAAACAACAATAGCCTGCCATACATCAGACAGCTGGAAATCGTTTTCGGTAAGTTCTAAAGTGGAATTGTCTACATTATCTGCCATTTGCTGAATAGAGAGCTTTTCAAAAGTCTGATTCAGGCGGTTGGCTCTTTTGGGCATATGATGAGAAACATGACCGGAATAGTCATTTCGAAGCGTTTTAACGTTGAGTCTGCTTTCCACTACAAAGAGCAGAAAAAGACCGGTTAAAAAGTATACTATAAAGTTTCTCATTTTGAAGTTGCAAATGTACACCCAGATTATGATACTATCATAGCAGATTAACAAAATTTAACTCTCCTTTAAAATACCTGAAAATAAAAGGATGAAAAGTATTTAATATTTCCTTTATTTAAGCATAATTCAAGCAATTCTAATCTTTCATCTGTGCTCATTTAAAATTTCAAATATTAAGCCACTTTTTCGGATTTAAGGAAATTTTAATTTTAATGCTGTTGCTTTTTTGAACATTTCCGAGTATCCCGGTATTCTATTCTGCCCCCTCCCTTATCCAAACCTAAACTTCATCATAATTTCAGATTATTAACATTAACTTATTGTTGTTCTCTTCTTTTTGAGTTATTTTTGCCAAAAATTTACACAACAAATGAAAAATGAAGAAAAACTACTTTATCCTTCTGGAAAAAAATCCTTTTAAAAATCCTGAATTAACAAGGTTTATCCTAAATTTTCCACAATAATTATTACTTTCTGTTTCGTGAATTCTGTTTCAAAAAACTGTGAGTTAAATGAGCTAATATTTTAATTATCTGTTAGTTTATGAAAAATTAACACATATTTATTAAAAATATTTGTAAATTTATATAGCATTAATATCATAATTCATGAAACACTTTAAAATCACTTATCACTATGAAAAATTTATTATTACCAATCCTTTTTGGATTGACCATTATTTCCCTAACAGCGTGTAAGCATCCCGGAAAAGAAGCTGAAACCATTACCGCTGCTGCCCCAGAAAATACAGATGACATTTCAAAAAATGTGTATGTTGACAGTTATGGAGAAAAAATAGAAGTGACCATCAACAATACCAAAAATACAGCAACAATACATTTAAACGGTAAAACTTTTGACCTCAAAAAAAGTGATGCTTTACCTGAATATACAGCCTCCAATGAAGAGTATCAATATTCTGATATTAAAGGCAATATCACTTTCCTGAAAAAGAATGTAGATATGGTTCTGTTTCATCTTAAACAGGCAAAAAAAGAGTCTGGTCCCGCAAAAATGGCATCGTATTAGCATAGGGATTAGCAATTCATATTAAAAAAATAAACATTATGAAAAGTTTATATTATTATTTTTCAGCACTTGTTATCGCAACATTTTTAGTTGTTTCGTGTACAACACAAAATGCTCAAAAAGCGACGACTGATATAACAGGAAAAACGTGGAAACTTACGGAACTTAACGGGAAACCGATTGAACTGAAGAATCCTAAAAACAATCCTTATTTCAAACTTGAAATGGATGGAATGAGATATCAGGGACATGCAGGATGTAACGGTTTAGGAGGGACATTTGAGATCAAACCTGAGGTAATGAGAATTAAGTTCAATCAGGGAATGTCTACCATGATGGCTTGTGAAGATCTTGATATTGAAAATCAATTTACGAAAGCAATCCTGGCAGCAGATAATTATTCTGTAAACGGAAATACTCTTACATTAAACAAAGCAAGAATGGCTCCTTTAGCTAAATTTGTTCTTCAGTAATTGAATCTCACTTAAATAAAAAAATAAAGACGCCCTATTTATACGGCGTCTTTCTTATTTATCTTCTTTTATTGTAGATCATATAGCATATCAGAAGGCTGACATTGACCAGAACAGCAAATGCGTTTGACAAAATAATGGGAAGTTCATCTTTTGCAAAGCCATACCATACCCACAAAGAAAGCCCTGAAATTAGAACCAGCAGCATGAGTAAGGAAATATCTTCCACATTTTTTTCTCTGATTACTTTGACAAGCTGTGGAATCATTGAAATGGAAGTGAGAACTCCGGCAACGATACCTAATATATTTTCATCCATAGATTTTTTCAGTTTGGAAATTGATACTAAGATACACTATTGAAATCTTTTCAATGAAACTTCTTCATGTAATGGAACATCTTCTTCAATAAAACGGAATAAATCTCTTGCAAAATAGCAACCGTTGAGGATACCACGGGCACCAAGCCCGTTAAAAACGTAAAGATTACCGAATGTTTCATGTCTTCCAATGATGGGTCTTCTGTCTTTTACTGTGGGGCGGAATCCAAAATATACTTCTTCCACTTCAAAATCATAAGGATAAAATTCTGAAAGTCCCTTCACCAATTGGTCAACTGCTGATTCATCAATGTGATGGTGAAGCTGCTCTCTGTCATAAGTGCCTCCGTAAAAATACAGTCCGTTTCCGGTTGGAAATAAAAAGTGTTTTTTCTTAATGGTTATGTTTTCAGGAATTGGCTGGGAAAGTTTCACCCTGATGTGGTGGCCTTTGTTAGGATTCACGGTGATCTCCGAAAAATAGGGATTGTCTTTCACACCCATTCCTTCACAGAAAATAATATTTTTGAAGGTATAATCTTTATAAGTGGATTCAGATGGATTTAATTTTGAATAATCAAATTTTTCCTTTATCAATTGATCACTTTTTTCAAAATAATTGAATAAACCATTAAAAAATCCATTAACATTCAATCTAGCAGATTGATTCACCTTTCCGGTAAGAAAGTCGTTTTTTACCACCTCTAAACGATCAAAATTCTGATCAAGAAAATTCGACAATTCTTCATTTGCTGATTTTTTCAGCCATAAATTCTGTTCATTCTCATCATGAAAAATTCTGTGAATAGGAGCATTGATCAGATAGTTTTCCCCTGTATATGATTCTATTTCTTTAAGACTGTCTTTAAGAAAATCTATTTGTTCCTGCGCTTTCCAGAATGTGGTAAACTTCTTCAGGACCACAGGATTGATAATTCCTGCTGAAACCTGGGAAGCACTTTTTCTTCCTTCAGTAAAAATGACGAAAGATTTATCATTTTTAATTAGCTGATGGGCCAGAAAAAGCCCTGCATATCCGTCTCCTACAATAATATAATCTACATGCTTCATATGAGAAATTTCATTTGTTTAAAGGTCATATGTGATCGCCTGTGTCATTGGTTATTGTTCGGTAATAAGCAAAGGGCGATTTTATCATAAAAAAACCTGAGTAAAAATACTCAGGTTTTCTATAAATATCAAGTGAAATTTAGTAATTCCACATATCATTTTCCATGTCAAGAATCTGTGCTTTGATTCTGTCGCTTTCTTCCAGCTGCTCCTCAGCATTTCTAGGAATATAGTCTTTAATAGTACCATCTCCTAAACCGCTTGAAGATTTGTAGATAATAGAAGAGAATCTTCTTGCATTGATAACATCATCGAAAGATAAGTCAGCAGAAGAATTTTTTCTATTGAAAACATAGTTGTTTGCTAAAATATCACGAGCACTTGGATAATAAATCCAGAACAAGTCGATCAGTTCATCAGCACCAGCTAAAGGTTGACCATCAGGACCAATTCTTCCAACAGATGTCGGATCCGGACCCATAGCTGCGATACCAAGCGGTCTGTATTTCATCTGACCATCTCTTTTATCGATAAACCACATACCCATCACTTTAAGAACTTTTACTTTATCAGTAGTTGTTCTGATGATATCTGTTAATCTTTTCTTCTCGTCTTCTGTAAGTGTTCTTCCAGAGTTAAGGATATCGATAGCTTCTTCGTCAAGTCTTACACTTTCCAATCTTTTCTGAATGGCTTCCGGTGAAAGTCTGGTAACGAAGTTTTCGTCATCATAAACTTCTTTGATGTCACCTTTAAGGGCTCCATCAAGTAATAATTGATATAATGATCTTGTAGAGCTGGAAAGAAGACCATCCGGATTGTCATAATAAAACGGCTGGTTGATCTTATCATTCATATCAATGATTTCCCAAACAAACATACTTTTGTAAATATCCTTGTCATCAACGAAACCATATTCAAGAGGCTTTACTTTATTGCTGATAACAGTATCCCCTGCTTTTCTCATTGATTCAGCTCTCATTTGTCTGAATTCCTCAGGAGAAGCAGCATTCAGAATAGTCTGGGAAAAAGCGAATCCCGAAACTAAAACTAAAAGGGTGCTAATATATTTTTTCATAATATGATTTTACAAATTAACCTTATTGAACATTAATAATTACAGGTGAAATTTCCTTAAGTCTCTGGTTACCCAATCCTGTAGCCGTAGCCTGAATATCATAAATCTGAACTACATCACCAGGTCTAAGGTTTCTAAGCATACCTTCTGCTCCTGATAGTGAGCTACCTTGAATCAGAGTACCTGCTTTTCCTGGAAGCTTAATAATAAAGCTATTAACAGTGAATGAAACAGGGAAGTCAAAGTCTGGTAAAGTAGCAGAAACAATCTGGTTAGGAATAGAACCTACCGGCATAAAGTTTACCGCTTTACCTCTGATCTGACCTTGTGGTCTAGGGATATTCTTAATTCTATATTCAAATACCTGAGAAACTGTTTTACCATATGGATCTGTTCCTGATAATGTTAACTTCACTACATTTCCTGTTGTAGGAGTAACATTCCATTTACCCTGACCTGTACTCTTCACAGTAGCTCCTGCTGCAGATAATGAAAGTTTAGAATTGTCAGCACCTAAGATTGATCCTGAAACAGGGTTCTCAAGTCCTCTATACATTACATTCATCTTATCGGCAGAAAGTAATAATCCTTTTTCAAGTTTTACTTCTCTTGGTCCTGCAATTACATTATAAGTATGTGTCCAAGGGAAAGACTGAGGTTTCCCTGAAGCATCTGTTAATGTAATCGTACCTCCTAATTTATGTTCACCAATTCCAGAACCTGAAATTTGCATAACACCTTTACCGTTTTCTACTCTGCTTACTCCAGAGATGCTGATCTTGTTACTGTTAGAATAAGTTCCCAGCATTACTTTTACTTCAGCCTGTTTTCCTGCCTGGATATCTACCGGACCTGAAACAATAGGCTCATAGCTTGAGAATTTAATATTCGCATCTACTTTTTCCTGAAGTAATAGTGCCAATGCATCAGACTGAACGTTTCTGGCATCATTTTGGATAATTTCCAAATTAGATATCGCAGCGATTAGCGGCTGATGGTAAAATTTATTCTGAAACCAGGTCTTTTCATTGGGAGATGTTCCTTTAGGATACTCCGCAATAAGAGACTTATTGGCTCTCGCTACTAAATCCTGTAACTGGGCATTGCTTCCGAAAGTAGCATTGATGTAGTTTCTTACATCATCAATTTTAGCTTTCAGATCCAGTGCATTCTTTGATGGAGTATTTTCATCTCCTTCCTTAAAGAAATATTCAGTAGTCGCTTCGTTGTTGTTCAATGCAGCAAAGTTTTCACTTACATCAATATCCTTTCCTGTTTGAGGATCCTTATCGTGAAACTCAGATTGTTTTTTCAACAAATCTTTAACATCCTGAGCAGATTTCACCAATGCATCAATTTTGGTTTTCAGTACTTTGTACTGAGCCCAAGGCTGTGCGTAAGTATCAGGAACTTGCTGAGCTTTAGCTTCCAACGTTCTCTCAAAGATCTTCTCGTTCTTTCTTTCTGTTAAAGTTCTGGTTTCATTCAATGCTCTGGTAGAGTCATAGTATGATCTGATGATTTCTGCATCAATATTTAGGGCCATCATCGCGATGAACACCAAATACATCAGGTTGATCATCTTCTGACGAGGGGTCTGTTTTCCTTGTGCCATTCTCTTTTCTTTGTTTTTTGATTAAGTAGTTAATTTAGAAATGGTTAGGAATTAAGACTTCATAGCAGTTAGCATACCACCATAAACTCTATTTAAGTTATTAAGATTAGATGTTAAACCTTGTAGCTCTTGGTTGAATTTTTCAGATTGCTCTGCAGATTTCTGCATATCAGCAACATACTTGTTAGCAAATTCAGATTGTCTCTTACCACTTTCAAGCTGCATTGCATACAGTGCATTCATACTTTCCATATGCTGAGCTGCTTTATTCAACTGGTCGTTATATTTATGAGTAGAAGCAGATACGTCAACAGTCTGATTGATCTGATCAACAGAGTTTGAGAATTTATCAATTCCTGTTCTTAATCTTTCAAATAATTGAACGTCTAATCTGGCATCTTCTAGCATTTTATCCAATTTGCTGGAAAGAGAGTTTTCCAATTCAGCAAATTGAGCGCTTGTATTTTTAGTTGTTACATTAGAATGTAAAGGATTTGGATTCGCATGTTTATCTAATAACTCAGGATAAACATTTTCCCAGGCATAAGACTCTTCAGTTTTTGGAGGGTCAAATGCAAAGATGATAAAGATAATAGCCTCAGTAATAAGTCCTACAGTAAGAGCCATGTTACCGTTAATAGGTCCTAAGGTAATGTGAGTAATTTTAAGCCAAGCTCCAAGAATTACAATTGCAGCACCGAATGAATAAAAGAAATTCATCCAAGCATCTTTAGTCTTAAACATATTGAGTTAGTTTTTTTAATGTTAAATAAAATTGTTATTGAAAAATAATTGTCTGATTAGTTATCTGTTAACTCTTCTTGGTTTAACGGCTGCTTCAGGAATATCCTGTACAGTTCTGAATCCGATATAGCTTCTTGCGGAATCTTTTCTTTCCCAATCTCTCGCACCTGTCATCAGTGCATATCCTATATCTTTCCAAGATCCACCTCTTACGGATTTCTTCGTATCCTTTTTATCCTTAGTAGAAGGATTTAATGTAGAAGTGAATCCAGCTGAAGAGTTGTTAAAAGAAGATAATGTCCATTCAGAAACGTTTCCAGCCATATCAAATAACCCAAACCCATTTTTCTTAAATTTCTTAACTGGAGCTGTATATGTATAAGTACCTTTTTTCTCGTCTTCCATGTAGTTACCTCTCTTAGGCTTGAAGTTGGCAAGGTAGCAACCTCTGTCATCCATTAAATATGGACCACCCCAAGGGTAAGTAGCATTTTGCATACCACCTCTGGCAGCATATTCCCATTCAGTTTCTGTTGGAAGACGGAATACTAATGGTTTTTGTTTTTTTCTTTTTAAACTTTCGTTGTAATCTGATTTCAATTTAGATCTGAAGTTACAATAAGCCCTTGCCTGATCCCAGGTAACCCCGACAACAGGATAGTCTTTATAAGCCTTGTGCCAGAAATACTGTTCAAACAATGGCTCATTGTAAGCAAAGTGGAAATCTTTTACCCAAACTGTAGTATCAGGATAGATCGCGATACTTTCACTTTTCAGGTAGTTAGCTCCTCTTTCGTTATCTGCAACAGCAGCGTCCATATCTCCCCAACGGTAAGTATATTTCAGCTTACTTACATCTAAAATTCTTTCGTTTCCAATTCTTGAAGAAGAAGGCAGATACATAGATTCTAAAACTTCTGCGTATTCTACATCCGGATATTTTGATGTGCTCCAGTGTAAAGGGATTTTCCAATCTAATCTTTTGCTGGCATCATAGCTTCCGTCTTCACGGCCGCCCTGGCCTTCCATATATTCTTGATAAGGTGTTAAATTTTCTTCTTTTTTAGCAAGGTATGCGTAATCTCCTATGCTTGCTCCTTTACGTCCACCTCCGTCACCACCTTCTCCGGCAGCTTCAGCTAGTAAAGTTCTTGCGATAGAGTCTCTTACATAATTGATAAATACTCTGTACTCCGCATTGGTAGTTTCTGCTTCATCCATGAAGAAAGAAGAAACAGTAACTGTCTTCAATGATGCTTTTTCAGGCGTATTTGTCGGATCCTGGTCTGCTAAACCAGCAACAAACGAACCTGCAGGAATTGCGACCATTCCGTATGGTCTTTCCGCAACAAATGATTTAGTTTTTTCTCTTGGTATCAATTCTCCTTTTGTTCCTGGCTTCCCTACAGAAGAGCTGCCACCACCTGAACAAGATACCGATGCTACCGACGCAGACAATAATAAAAGAAATATCCTTTTCATGTTAATTTTTATAATTAAGCCGTAAATATATAATTTTTTTAAGAAACTTTTAAGATTTTTTTTGAAATAACGGAAGAAATCTAAATTTATTTTATTTACAACAACTTTTTATTCCACGGTAACAGATTTTGCAAGGTTTCTCGGTTGATCTACGTTGGCTCCTCTATATACTGCAATATAATAAGCAAGCAGTTGAAGAGGTACGGAAGCAACGATTGGAGAGAAACATTCTGAAGTTTCAGGGATTTCGATAACATAATCTGCCATTTCGCTCACCTGACGGTCTCCTTTATTTACTACAGCGATAATTTTACCTTTTCTCGCTTTAATTTCCTGAACGTTACTCACAATTTTATCATAGTGGCCTTTTCTAGGCGCTATAATTACAATCGGCATGTTTTCGTCGATCAGGGCAATCGGACCGTGCTTCATTTCTGCAGCCGGGTATCCTTCTGCATGGATATAAGAAATTTCTTTTAATTTTAATGCTCCTTCCAGGGCTGCAGGATAATTGTATCCTCTTCCCAGATAAAGGAAATTGGTAGCTTTCACAAAATCTTTTGCAATATTCTGCGTAAGCTCATGAGTGGTATTTAACACATCTTCAATTTTCTTAGGAATAGCATCAAGCTCAGCAATTAAGCTCATAAATTCAGCGTTTCCTAAGTTTCCGTTGTGTTTTCCTAATTTAAAGGCAATTAAAGTAAGAATGGTAAGCTGTGCTGTAAATGCTTTGGTAGAAGCAACCCCGATTTCCGGGCCAGCATGGGTATACGAACCTGCATCTGTAATTCTTGCTATAGAAGAATCTACAACATTACATATACCATATATAAATGCACCTTTTTCTTTTGCTAATTTTAAAGCAGCCATTGTATCAGCGGTTTCTCCGGACTGAGAAATAGCAATTACCACATCTTTATCTGTAATGATCGGGTTTCTGTATCTGAACTCTGATGCATATTCTACTTCAACAGGGATTCTTGCATATTCTTCAATCAGATATTCTCCGATAAGACCTGCATGCCATGAAGTACCACAGGCAATGATAATAATCCTGTTGGCGTTTTTGAATTTCTCAACATGATCCCAGATTCCTGCCATTTTAATAACTCCTTCATCTACAAGAAGTCTACCTCTCATTGTATCGTGTACAGATTTAGGCTGCTCGAAGATTTCTTTAAGCATGAAATGCTCGTATCCCCCTTTTTCTATCTGTTCAAGGCTTAATTTAAGCTCCTGAATTTCAGGCTCAATTTTAGAGTTTTCATTGATGGTTCTGATATCTACTCCGTTTTCAAGAGAGATCGTTGCCATATGTCCTTCTTCAAGATATATAGCTTCTTTTGTAAATTCTACGAAAGGAGAAGCATCAGAAGCGATAAAATATTCTTTATCTCCGATTCCGATTGCTAAAGGAGATCCTAATCTTCCTACGACCAATACACCTGGATAATCTTCATGAAGTACAGTGATGGCATATGCTCCATATACTTCATTCAATGCATATCTCACTGCTGTAGGGAAATCAATTTCAGGATTAAGATCCATAAAATACTGGATAAGGTTTACCAATACTTCAGTATCTGTCTCTGATTTGAAAGTGAATCCTTTTTCAGTAAGCATTGTCTTAATGGTATCATAGTTTTCAATAATACCATTGTGTACAATTGCAATTTTCCCGTTGTTTGACAAGTGCGGATGGGAGTTTCTGTCACTTGGAACTCCATGGGTTGCCCAACGGGTGTGTCCCATTCCAATTTTAGACTTTCCTTTTAGCTCTTTGGAAATATTCACCAAATCCTCCACTTTACCTTTTGTTTTTTCTACTTCCAGCTTGTTATCTGAACCTTCTAAAACAATTCCGGCACTGTCATACCCTCTATATTCCAATCTTCTAAGACCATTAATTACAATTTCATAAGCGTCTTGAAATCCTGTATATCCTACTATTCCGCACATATTTTATTTTGTATAGTGTTGTTTGTTGTTCTATTTTTTCGTTCCATAAGTCACCAATAACTGGATTCTCTTCGGATTCGTATTGGTTTTATCTACTCCTGTAAGAATAATTCTGTTCATATCAAATGCTCTTGTTGTATTACGAACTCCTAAAAGGGTTCCTGTAGCATTGGCAGCAAATGTTCCTGCGCTGATTATTAAAGGTTTATTAACAACCAGCTGTTCAGTTCCATCTACTGTTTCTTTCTTCCCTTCTACAAGATCCTTAACTGTTTTTGTTACGACAAAATCATAATAACCTGGCTCAGGTTTATCTTTAAAATAATACAATCCAAGTCCGTTGGTAAGATCTGAAGTGAACGCCAGTTTTTTGTAATCAATTTTACCACCAGCATCTAATGTATTGGTTAAAAGTGAAAATCTGCGGTCTTCGGTAGAACCTGTATTTTTCCACGTCGCAGCATCAAGATAGATTCTGATTTTAGCACTTACAATACCTGCTTTATCTTTAACAAAAATATCCTTAAGCTTTGCAATCGTCTCATCTTTTATCTTAACTACCACTGAAGGTCCTCCCATTCCCTGAACAAAAAGTCTTTCATCACCTTCACTAGGATTACTTGCAGCCAATGCAGCCGCAACAGATGATCCGGATCTGCTGTATTCATACAGACCGAGATGCGCATTAGAACCTCCTAAGTTGAAATTAAGGGTTGTCTGTGGTCTTGTTGTTGTTCCGTTCTCTGTTTTATCATATTTATAATACATGATAAGCTGTAAATCATTAGGAGAGAACTGGTAAAGATATTTATCCGTTTCATCTACTGAAATTTTTATTCCTTTAAAATATCTGATGAAGTTGGAAGCATCCTGAAGCTCAGGTTTTCCTTTTTTATCAAGAATATGAGTCTGGAAAAAGTCCGTATTACTCAACTTCATTCTGAATCCTAAGTTTCCGGTAAATACAACTGAGTTGTCAGATTTTTTAGTGATAGATGTAGAATTGATAGTACCGTCAAATACTCCTGATCCCAGCAGTTCACCAGTACTTATTGTTTTATTGGAACGTTTGAAACTGTCATCATTTGCATCGATGAACGTGGTTACTTCATGTACGTTGATTTTCATTGATTTTGAACCTGCTGTTTTACCGTATTTACGAACAGGGTACATTTTCTTTTCAATGGAAACTGCTGTAGCAACTCCATCTACCGGGAAATCAGTTTTCTCAAATGTTTTTGTTTTTAATGAATCGCCTTCAAAGAAGTAGGTATTCGCAGCAGTATTTGCAGGTGGTCTCACTACAAGAACTACAGAATCTACTTTTGGATTCGCTCCGTTAAAATCATAATTATCTACCGGCATTCTCAGTTGAGTAACATAAGAAGCTTTCTGCATTCCAAACTGGTTTTCAGTAAATGCTCCAAGAACACCTACATAGGAAGCCGCACCAGATTCGCTTACCGCACTGATCAGTCTGGCAGCATCACTTCTGATTGAATCGTTGTTACTATAATTGTATGCGATAACGGGATATGCAATTTCATTACCTTGTGCTGCATCATCATTAAACAACTGCTCACCAAGAGAATCCGGATCCGGTTCACAGTTATGAAGGAATGTACTTCCGAAAAACGCCATCAAAAGTATGGCGAAGGTCCTTTTAAGATTATGAGTCATTAAAAATGTGTTTTTTAATAAAGTTGATTTATTGAATCTATGTCCAGATACTCTGATTTTTGGGTAGCAGTTTCGTTGAAAGCCTTATCCAGATCTTCATCCAGAAACTCATCACCTTTCACAACGGCATCTACATAGTTCATACTTTCGATAACAAAACTTTTAATCGTTGGGTTATCTAACGCTTTTAATCCTGAAATATTATCAAACTGCAGTTTTTCGTCAATCTTTTTATCCAGGTCGGCATCTTTCTCATTGTAAAGAGAAAGTATAATTTTTGCGTCTTTGAAATAAGTATCTGATTCGTAGTAC
Source organism: Chryseobacterium sp. 2VB (assembly GCF_005503635.1). Lineage (NCBI taxonomy): Bacteria > Pseudomonadati > Bacteroidota > Flavobacteriia > Flavobacteriales > Weeksellaceae > Chryseobacterium > Chryseobacterium sp. 2VB. The sequence continues at coordinate 151,123 of NZ_SCNC01000007.1, read as the reverse complement.
GTTTTAAGATAAATTGGAACAAAAGAAGACATCCATCCATTTAAATGGATAACATCTGGTACCCAGTTTAGTTTCTTAATGGTTTCAATAACACCTCTGGCAAAGAAAATAGCTCTTTCGTCATTGTCTTCAAAAGGGTTTCCTTCATCGTCGAAATAATATTGTTTTCTTTTGAAGTATTCTTCATTGTCAATAAAGTAAACCTGAAGTCTTTCCCCCGGAAGAGACGCTACTTTAATGATCAGAGGCTGATCCAGATCATTGATAATAATATTCATCCCTGAAAGACGGATTACTTCATGAAGCTGGAATTTTCTCTCACTTATTTGTCCAAATCTTGGCATAAAAACTCTTACATCATTGCCTTCTTGGTGCATCTTAAGTGCCATTTTGTTTACCACTGCAGCCATATTTGTATCTTCCTGATATGGATACATCTCTGTAGTAATGTACAGTATTTTTTGATTCGGCATAAACTTTCTATCTAATTTTTGTAAAAATGCTTTAATGTGCAAAATTACAAAAAAACATCCAACATTATTTTAATTAACATTTTTTTACGAAAATTCCCTTTTCAAATTATTAAAACCACATATTATTATGCGATATTTTTAGTATTTTTGAAATAGTATTAAAATAAACTATGGAAGTTCTAAAAAACAGAAAAGTCCTTCAGGATTTCATTGAAAGACAGAAAGAAATGGGAAAAAGAATTGGCTTTGCCCCTACCATGGGTGCCCTTCACAAAGGCCATCTTTCTCTGTATGAAGAGGCAAGAAAGGAAAATGATCTTGTTATTTCTTCGATTTTTGTAAATCCAACTCAATTTAACAATCCTGAAGATCTTGAAAAATATCCAAGAGACGTCAACAGAGATATATTGATTCTTCAGAATTCTGGCCTTGTAGATGCAGTTTATATTCCGGAAGTAGCAGATATTTATCCTGAGAAAGCCGAAAGCCAGCGATATGATTTTGACGGACTGGAAAATGAGATGGAAGGTAAATCAAGACCGGGCCATTTTGACGGCGTAGGAACTGTTGTGGAAGAACTTTTCAGACAGGTACAGCCTGATAATGCTTATTTTGGTGAAAAAGATTTTCAGCAGCTTGCTATTATTAAAAAAATGGTAGAGAAAAAGCATCTTCCTGTTAAAATAACCGGAGTTCCTATTTACAGGGCAGAAAACGGACTGGCGCTAAGCTCAAGAAATCAAAGACTTCATGAAGACCGGAGAGAAGCCTCTAAAGTAATTTATGAGACTTTAAAAAAAGTAAACGACTGGTTCAGAACGGTTACGATTCCGGAAATCAAGGAAAGAGTAGCTGATATTTTTGATGATCAGCAGGGAATGAAACTGGAATATTTCCTGATTGCTGATGAAAAAACATTACAGGAGACTGATTTTTTCTATAAAGACAGAAGCTTCAGAGCATTTATTGTAGTGGTAGTAGATGGTGTAAGATTAATTGACAATATGCATCTGGATTAATCTTTCCAGATTTAAATATCAGATCCCTGACTTAGGTCGGGGATTTTTTTATTGAATAAAGTAAGGCAAACATTATTTTACAACCTTGATGCATACAAAAATCAAAGGCCTCCTGAAGGAAGCCTTTGAAACACCAAATCACAAAATATTAATATGAAAAAAATTTACTTTTCAGTAAACTTGTGACCCGGCTGGGATTCGAACCCAGGACCCATACATTAAAAGTGTATTGCTCTACCAGCTGAGCTACCGAGTCGGCCACAATTAAAATGAAATAAATTTCAATATTAATTATAAAATTTTCTTTGCAGTGCCTGCGACTGGACTCGAACCAGCACATCCTTAGGAAACCACCCCCTCAAGATGGCGTGTCTACCAATTTCACCACGCAGGCAATAAAATCACAAATTAAGTAATTATTATTGCTAGTGACCCGGCTGGGATTCGAACCCAGGACCCATACATTAAAAGTGTATTGCTCTACCAGCTGAGCTACCGAGTCGGCCACTTGTGCAACAAGTTTTCATTTAAGTAATGTCCCTTGTTTTAAGTGGTGCAAAGATATGACTTTTTTCTTTATCTCAAAACTTTTTCGCAAATTTGTTCAAAAAAAATTCATGGTAATTTCATTGATCGGATACATGGGAAGTGGCAAATCGCACATTTCCAAAATATTAAGCGAAAAAATCGATTTTAAATTAATTGACCTCGATAAAGAGATTTCCAGAAGAAATAAATTAACCATCCCCGAAATTTTCGAGAAAAAGGGAGAGATTTACTTTAGAAAACTGGAAAGGGAGGCACTTGAAGAGATATTGGCTTCTGAAGAAAATGTAGTTTTAAGTCTTGGCGGAGGAACCCCGGTGTATTATAATAACATGGAGATCATTAATCACAACTCCAAGAGCGTTTTTTTAAGAACCGGAGTGGGAACACTGGTGGAAAGACTTTCAAAGCAGAAAGAAAAAAGGCCGCTGATTGCCAATATATCAGATGAAGACCTTCCGGAATTTATTGCCAAACATTTATTTGAAAGAAATCAGTTTTACAGCAAAGCACAATTCACTGTCAGGACAGATTCCAGAGAACCGGAAGACATCGTTAACGAAATAATAGAAAAGCTCTATCTCTAGAGCTTTTTTACTTTTTATATTAATCTTCATCCTCACCTTCACTGCCGGTCTCTCCGAAGAAATCATCCCAGTCTGTAAAATCGGAGTCGATATCGTTGCCTACATATTCATCCATTTCTCTTCTGTCTTTTTTGGTAGGCCTTCCCTCTCCTTTGTTTCTGTAATAATCCTGTGACATTTTACGAAGTTTCAGCAATTCGTATTGTTCTTTGTCTGTGACGTCCTGAATGTGAAGAGGCACCAGCTTGGCTCCAATTCTGCTTTTGGGGATCTGAATTACCTTTATTTTATAATCAATCTGATTCTTACGGATTTTGATCGTATCTCCTTCTTTTACTTCTTTAGACGACTTTACGGCAGACGTTCCTATAGAAACTCTGTTCTTTTTAATCTCCTCTGCTGCAATACTTCTCGTCTTATAAAAACGAATGCTCCATAAAAATTTATCTATTCTCATATTTTTTTATACTTTTGCCGTTATATTATTTGTAAAGTAATTAAAGTTTTTTGAAATGAAAAAAATATTTTTATATATCCTTGCAGGATCTTTGTGTTTTTCTGCTTGTAAGAAAGATGATGATGTATCAACCTATGTAGAGCCGGAAGATGTTGCTACGCAAAACACGTATGATGATCAGGCCATTAAGAAGTTCATGGATGAGAATTATCTGGATGCACAGGGTAATATAAAAGCTTTCAGTTCTACAGATACTGCGGATGATACTGAAAAGAAGCTGTCTGAACTGAGTCCCATAACACTACCTTCAGGAACTATCTACATTATGAGAGACGGAGCTCAGCCACCAGCTGCCTCTGCAAAAACCATTGGAGATACTGATATTATTAAAATCATGGGAAGAGCATACTCTTACCTGGCGGTTAATTCTGACGGAAACACTTCATTTACATCAAAAACCGCTTTTTTAAATACTATTGACGGAACAGGTGTTCCTGTTATTGACCCTACATATTATTATGTAAAAAAATCAATACTGGAAGCTGGTACAACTGATGCTGCAAAAAAAGCAAAATATTATCAAATCCCTGGGTTCAGAGAAGCTTTACAGAAGTTCAAAGCATACAATAATCTTTCCAGTGAGGCACCTTACAACCTACAGGGAGTAATCATTGTTCCTTCCAGAGCTGCTTTTGCAAGAAACCCTCATTATCCATATTCAAACATGTCTTACAGAAACAGAACTTTTGTATTCAACTTTCAGATTTATGGAAGAGAGGACAGACCTGATAGTGATAAACAGACAACAGAACAACAACAATAAAAAATATTCATACAATAAAAAACACCGCATAAATGGCGGTGTTTTTGTTATATGTAATGTTAATTACGATCTTGCTTTCTGTTTTACATTTCCTAAAATATCCGGGAAATAAAGATCTGCAAGGTGGTCAAACTCATCTCCTCTCATAAACATGGTGGCGTCTACTTCTTCATAAGAACTTCTTCCTGCAGCCGCAATGAGTTCATTGCAGGTGTGAAGTGTATTTTTATGGAAGTGATACACTCTTTCTGCCTTATCTGTTACATCGAGTCCTTTAATAAGCATTTTATCCTGTGTAGCAACTCCTGTAGGACAATTGTTGGAGTTACATCTCAGGGCCTGGATACATCCCAAAGAGAACATAAATCCTCTGGCATTGTTACACATATCGGCTCCCATGGCAATGGCTCTCAGAATATCAAGACTGGTAAGAACTTTACCACTGGCAATCACTCTTAATTTACTTCTCAGGTTATAGTTATTAAGCGTTCTGTTCACAAATATCAAAGCAGGTTCCAATGGCATCCCTACTCCATCTGAAAACTCCGGTGGTGCAGCTCCTGTTCCTCCTTCTGCACCATCTATGGTAATGAAATCAGGATAAATTTTCAATACATTCATCTGCACACAGATATCTTCAAATTCTTTGGTATCACCGATACAAAGTTTAAAACCAATCGGCTTTCCTCCTGAAAGTTCTCTTAGCTGCTGTACAAACCTCAGCAATCCGGCAGCATCAGAAAAAGCGCTGTGTGAGGGTGGTGAAATAACAGTCATTCCCGGTGTGACATGACGAATCGCTGCAATTTCCGGTGTATTTTTTACTCCCGGAAGCACTCCTCCGTGTCCTGGTTTTGCTCCCTGTGATAATTTGATTTCAATCATTTTCACATTAGGAAGGGTGGAATATTTTGTAAATAATTCAGGATTGAATTTTCCCTCGCCGTCGCGACATCCGAAATATCCTGTTCCGATCTGCCAGCAAAGATCTCCTCCTTCCAGGTGATAAGGTGAAATTCCTCCTTCCCCTGTATTATGATAGAAGTTTCCTTTTTTTGCACCTCTGTTCAGTGAAATCTGTGCTCTGTCACTCAAGGCCCCGAAACTCATTGCTGAGATGTTAAATAAAGAAGCATGATAAGGCTGTGTACACTGTTCTCCTCCAACCCATACTCTCGGAAGTTCTTCTGATGGTGATTTTGCATAAATAGAATGCTTGATCCCTTCATACTTTCTGTGATTTACTTCCAGCTGCGTACCAAAAGCTACCGTATCACTTAAATTTTTTGCACGTCTGTATACTGCGGAACGCTGGTTTCTTGGAAATGGCTTCCCATCTGTTTCCCTTTCAATAAAGTATTGCTGCATTTCGGGTGAAATACTTTCGAAAAAATACCTGAAGTATCCCAATACAGGAAAGTTCCTCAAAATAGCATGTTTCGATTGGTAAGCATTGTAAACACCCAATGCATAAATTGCGGATAACAGCGTAGGTATCCAATAATGCGCTCTGATCAGTATTGCTATAATCCATGTAGCAGCTACTAATACAATTCCCCAAGATAAAAACTTATCTCTCATGAATGTAGTATTTAAAAGTTTAAAAATAAATTTAGTAGAATTTTAGCAAAGAGCCTACGCTTTTGCTAAAAAATTTTGGTAAGAAGATTGCACAGAAACCGTGCCATCTGACAGGATTTTTTCTAAATTCAGAAATTCAATTTGATTTACGGATGCAGGATCAAAGTCTTTCTGGACTCTCACATAGTTTTCTGTGAAGCCGAACATTTTCCCGTCTTTATTTTCGTGTTCCCAAAGAACAGGCAGCGTTTTCCCCAATTGAGTCTGATAAAATGCCATTTTCTTCTTTTCAGAAAGAATTCTCAGCATTTTATTACGTTTTTTTCTTTCCGCTACGGGAACTACTCCGTCCATAGCTGCAGCTTCCGTATTTTCTCTTTCAGAATAGGTAAATACGTGAAGGTAAGTGATAGGAAGTTCATTAAGGAAATTATAGGTTTCCATAAATCTTTCTTCTGTTTCTCCCGGGAATCCTACAATAACATCTACTCCGATAGCCGCATCAGGCATTACCTCGCGGATCTTGTTTACTCTGTCATTATACAGTTTGGTCAGGTAACGACGTTTCATCTTTTTCAAGAGATCATCGCTTCCGGATTGTAACGGGATGTGAAAATGCGGAACAAAGCTTTTGCTTTTAGAAACCAGTTCAATACTTTCATCTTTCAAAAGATTAGGTTCGATGGAAGATATACGGATTCTTTCTATTCCTTCTACTTTATCCAGTTCTGAAATAAGATCAAGAAAGGTATGTTCGTGTTTTTTATTTCCAAATTCTCCTTTACCATAATCACCGATATTTACTCCTGTAAGAACAATTTCTTTGATATCTTTTGCAGCGATTTCCGTGGCGTTTCTGAGAACATTTTCAATGGTATCTGAACGTGAAATTCCTCTGGCTAATGGAATAGTACAGTAGGTACATTTGTAATCACAGCCATCCTGTACTTTCAGGAAAGCTCTGGTTCTGTCTCCTATAGAATAACTTCCGATAAAGAAATCGGTCTCTTCAATTTCACATGAGTGAACTACACCTTCACTTTCAGATTTCTCCAAATCGTCAAGGTAGCTCAGAATATTGAATTTTTCTTTTGCTCCTAAAACAAGATCAACGCCTTCAATCTGTGAAATTTCTTCAGGTTTTAGCTGTGCATAGCATCCTACAATAACGACCAGTCCTTCCGGATTGGCTTTCATTGCTCTTTTCACGTGAAGTTTACATTCACGGTCAGCATTTTCTGTTACTGAACAGGTGTTGATAACATATACATTGGCTTTTTCATCAAAACTTACCTTCTCATAACCTGCATCTGTTAATTGACGGGCAATAGTAGATGTTTCTGCAAAGTTTAATTTGCAGCCCAGTGTATGAAACGCGGCAGTTCTGTGAAAAGTAGACATTTGTTACTCCTGAATTTTATGGGTGCAAAGATAGTAATTTTAATAAGAACTCAAGATTGATTCAATCTATTGTTTATATTCATCTCTTACTTCAGGGCTGTTTTGAAAGCAGACGGGCGACGAATTGGGAGCTGTATCCTGACCTGAAAATTTGGTTTTCATTTCTGTATTAAATTCCTGAGACCGGTTTCTGGCAATAGAAAGTGTATTCCAATTTTCATTCTTTATCATTTTAGCGATATAAACAATTTGCCCGATGTGGTAAGGATAATGAGCCAATTGACGAAGAACTGCATCAATCACCGGATGTGCTTCTCCCCTGATATATGTTGTTGAGTAGAGATTTTCCTCGTTTATTTTATCTAGAGCATCAAAAAAGCATTCCCAACCCTGTTTCCAAAAATCAAGAACCTGTTGTTTAGTAGTAAAAGTATTGACAAATTCTCCATCACGGTTACGCCAAGGTTTCTCACCATCTTCGGTAAGGAAATTAGTCCATCGTGAAAGCATATTTCCTGCAAGATGTTTCACAATCACAGCAATAGAATTACTTTCTTCATTATACTGCCAGAACATCTGCTCATCTGTTAACTGTTCAAAGGTTTTATCACCAAGCGATTTATAATACTCAAAGCGTTTTACAAACAGGTCTTTCATTCTTTCTATTTTATTTCCTAATTTAATAACTTTTAAAACTAAAAACCACCTCAATTGAAGTGGTTTTTTCTATCTGTTTTATTATTATTCTCTGTTTTTCACCAGAACCCAGCCTGTATATTTAATGGCCGTATTCTTTTTATCATTTTCATTCCATGTGATAGAATACCAGTATGTACCTGTAGGGACTCTTCTTCCACCCTGGGTTCCATCCCATTTGTAGCCGTTGGATCGGTCTGCCTGGAAGATTTTATTTCCATAACGGTCGAAAACATTCATGATCAGATTTTGTTTGTTGGCAAGGGCTGAATAGTCGATAACATCATTTATTCCATCTGCATTAGGGGTTATCACATTAATCAAATTAGGTACAACGATTCCAATTTCTATCGGATCACAATCATAAGCATCTTTTACATATACTTTATGATCTCCTCTGGAAAGGTTATTGAAAACATTGGAATCCTGCCAGATGATATTATCTATTGAATATTTATAAGCCGGAGTTCCACCTATTATGGATACTGTGATTGTATTGTTCGAAATATCAATCCCGGAAACAACCGGCTGCTCGGAAGGAAGCACTTTTACCGTTTGTGTTGTCACACATTCTCCTGTTTTAAGTTTTACCCAATATACTCCTATTCCTGCTTTAATGGTTTGTGTAGTAGCTCCTGTACTCCACTCGTAACTTTTAAATCCGGGCCCTGCATCCAGCGTAGTCTGGTCTTCTGCACAAATAGTCACATCTTTAAGTTTATCAGAATAGACAGGCGGAATAACGATCAAAGTAACTTTAGCCACATTATAACAACCCTGAGCATTAGAAACCCTTATGTACACAAAACCATTGGGTGCAATGTAATTATTGGGATTCAGGATTTCATTGGTCTGATTAACAGCATCTGTCAATGAAGGATAATATTTTTTTGTCGGATTGGTCTGCCCGGTTACTGAAGCATTGACAAGATTGAAAGAAGCGGTGGCTGGACTGGATTCGATGAAGCATGATCTCAAAGTTGTTTCATTCACGACTACAACGGGATAAAATTTCAACGTAATCTGTGCCACTGCAGTACAGCCAAATTCTGATATTACCTTTACGTAAATAACTCCTTCTGCAGACACAAATGCCATTGGGTTGGTAATCTCATTGGTTCCGGCATTGAGATCCGCCATTGTAGGATAATATTTCTTAGTAACATTAGGGTTTGCAATAACATCTGCTGTGGTTAAATCAAATAAAGCTGTCCCTGCATTATTATTGTTACACTGGGTCAAAGTTGCGTTTGTTGCTGTGATAGAACCATTTTTAAATTTAAATGTTCCAACCTGCTTACATTTGTTGAGCGGATTAGATGCATTGGCCGGATCGGTATAATTGATACTGTAATAATAGACCGTTGTTGTATTGACTGTAATAGGAGCTGTAATAGGGTTATTCCCCGTTAAGGCATCATTCTGACTCAGATGATAACTTACCCCAAAGTTTTGATTTCCATTGAGAATTCCGGAGGATAATGTAGAAAAATCAAATAAAGCTGTAGCAGAGCATATTACCACTTCTCGTGGGTCTGCAGGATTCGCTGCAGGAATGCCCGGAGGAATAAATGGCTGGGTCTGAATAGCCGGATCTGTAAATGGTGAAGCCAGTGTGGCAGTTCCTCCCCATGTCAAAGAAAACGGAGCGGTTGTAGAGCTGGTACTGCTTACCCAGTTGTCGATAAACAAATAATAAGTCTGTCCCGGTAAAACATCAAGATATCTGCAATAAGGAGTCAGGGAACCTCCTGCAGCGCTTAGAAGCGTGCTTGTCATATTCAATCCTGTAGCAGGCCCGGGTCCGATAACTGTTGCAGCATTACAACGGATCGGTGATCCTAAATTTCCACAATTTACATTAGGACCAAAAATCGCCCAGTCATAATCGGCATCAGGATTATTCGGGACAAGGTCGAAGGTAAGTGTACCTCCTGTAGCGATTGTAATTTTATACCAGATTGAGTTGTGTTCTCCCGTAAAATCTATACAGCTTCCGGAGTTGACCAATTCCTTAATATTACCATATCCGGTAGGGCTATATGTGATATTTGAGTTTCCGCAAACGGAAAGTGCAGTAGCACAGTCAGCCTGGGCATAGAAAGTATGAGAGAGACATAGAAGTATGAAAAGTAAAAGTTTCCTCATAGATTTAATGTTTTTATGGTTATATCAGTTACACATTGCATTGATAATCAATACACATCAAATATAACTTAATTTTAATTAAAAACAATAAAATCTAAACAATTTTAAACTATTACAAATTAAAACATAGAATAATTCAAAATAACCTACATTATATCAAAATATACAACAAAATAATCAAACACAAATAACATTCACTTTATTTTATACTTGTAATATTTCCACAAAGATTTTCCAGGTGAAATATTTTATGGAAAGGACTTTTTACTTCTTTCAAATGTTCCTTATCCTGAATGAAAGTATATCTTGAGGCAATAGAATTCATATCGGAAACAATCACCAGCCAGCATTCATCTACTGAGGTGTCATAATAAGGAAATTTTTCGTTCTTCTTTTCAATAAGTTCCAGAATCTTTTCGGAGCACAGTTCATCAAATAAATTCATGCTATATTCATGAGTGATAAAGACATTTCTGCGGTGAAAAGATTTTCTCAGACTTTTTACACAGCCTACAGGCTTATTTTTTTTAATGCTTTTATAAATACTGATAACGTTTTCCTGTTGTACTTCCAGATTATCAAATTTGGTTGCCGGGTGGAACTCCAAAAAATAAACACCACGATATTTCGTAGTGTCTTCCTGTTCTAATAATATTTCTGCCTGACGGAACATCTTGTTTAAAGTGCTTTCCACTTTTTTCATTTCCAGATGGTTGATTACTTCGGTCAGTTCTATTCCGATTTTTTTGTCGTTCAGTTTGGCGATAAAGTCCGGACTCTCGCAGGTAAGGTTTTCAAATTTCACTTCGGGAAAATGATGCATAAAAGAGTTGAGAAGAAGAATCTCGGATTTCTTTCTGTATTTTTCACGATCGTGCAGCGGAGATTCGTCTATGGTACGGTGATACTTCTCTATGGGCTTTTTTTTCAAATGCCTGTTCAGGTAATATAAACTCAGATTCTTGATCAGATCTTCATCAGAAAATGTCTTTTTCATGTGTGATTTTTTTATTTAATTAAAGAACACATGCAGCCATTGGCTTTCATCATTAAAAGTTTTTGATAATCAAAAATTTACACTCTTAAAGATAAGCAAAAAAACAATTCAACACTTAGTTTTTAATTAATTTATCGATTAATTAATGTAAAGTTTATTTTCATAATTAATACCTTTGCCTTTTTAAACACAAACCCACATTTATGGATTTCAGGAATTTCAGAATACCTTACACGATTAATCCTCACTATTCAAAAAAAGCCGTTTATTTCTCAATGGAATTTGCTCTTGAGCAGGTACTTAAAATATATTCTGGAGGACTTGGCTTTCTGGCAGGATCTCATATGAGAAGTGCCTATAACCTTAAGCAGGATCTTATTGGAATCGGTATCCTATGGAAATTTGGTTATTATGACCAGGCAAGAAACCACGATCAGACTTTACAACCTGTATGGACGAGAAAGATGTACAGTTTTCTTGAGGATACAGGAATAAAATTTCAAATCGAAATCCACAGTGCTCCGGTTTGGGTAAAAGTTTGGTACCTTGATCCTGAAATTTTCAATACGGCCCCCATGTTTTTCCTTTCTACGGATGTTCCGGAAAATGATCACGTTTCAAAAACAATCTGTCACAAGCTGTATGATGCGAATGAATCTACAAAACTTGCTCAATATATTTTATTGGGGAAAGGAGGAGCCAAGCTATTGGATGAAATGAACATTGAGAGAGAAGTTTACCATCTTAACGAAGCCCATGGGCTTCCGGCAGCTTTTTATCTCCTGAGAAAATATAACGGAGATCTGAATAAAGTTAAAGAAAAACTGGTTTTCACCACTCATACTCCTGAAGAAGCTGGTAATGAAAAGCACAGCTTCAGATTATGTTATGACATGTCCTATTTTTCGGGATACAGCATGGAAGAAGTGAAAAAGATTGAAGGATCTGATGATGACCGTTTCAATCATTCTCTATGTGCATTGAAAATGGCAAGAATGGCCAATGGGGTTTCCCAGCTTCATGGGGTTGTTTCCAGAGCCATGTGGAATAAATATCCGGGAATCTGTGAAATCACGTCTATCACCAATGCTCAGGAATTTAAATACTGGTCTGATAAGCCTTTATACAATGCAAAAGATGAAAACGACGCAACCGTTTTTGATTTCCGTAAGAAATATCTGAAGAAAAAACTGTTCAGCATTGTTGCAGATCAGACAGGAAATTTATTTAATCCTAATGTCTTTACCATGGTCTGGGCCAGAAGATTTGCCGGCTACAAGAGGGCAGAACTTCTTCTCCATGACAAAGAAAGATTCTACAGACTTCTGAACAATCCAAAATATCCGGTACAGATTATCTGGGCAGGAAAACCTTACCCAATGGACTACTCTGCAATTTCTACATTCAATACCCTGGTTGAAGAAAGTAAAAATCATAAAAATATGGCTGTTCTTACGGGTTATGAACTTTCTTTAAGCAAGTCTTTAAAACAGGGCTCTGATGTATGGCTTAATAACCCAAGGGTTCCAAGGGAAGCTTCAGGAACTTCCGGTATGACGGCTGCCATGAACGGATCTGTCAATTTATCTACAGATGACGGCTGGATCCCGGAATTTGCCAAACATGGAGAAAACTCCTTCGTAGTGCCCAAAGCAGATTATCTGAATATGAGTATTTACGAACAGGATAATTATGATTTAAATAAGTTGTATGAAATTCTTGAAAATGAAATTCTTCCCACCTATTACGACCGTCCTGATGAATGGAGAAAAATCCAGCACAATGCAATGGATGATGTAAAAGATCATTTCAACAGTGACAGAATGGCGGATGAATACTACAGAATCCTCTATAATAATCAAAAATAGAATTAATGAGCAATGTCTTGAACACACCTGAATCCGGTATGTTCAAGACTTGTATCAGGACTGCTTTTCATACGCCGGGCCACCCTGTATCCACTGCAGTAGCTATCATTGCATAAAAAACTCCCTCCACGAAGACTGCGTTTAACACTATAAGGTTCCTGAGGGTCATAAGATCTGTCAGCACCCTGAGGGTTTAAAACCAGCCTGCCTTCCAGTTTTTGATAGTAATCATAATTGTATAAATCGCTGCACCATTCCCAAACATTTCCAGCCATATCATACAATCCATATCCATTGGCTTTAAATGATTGTACAGGGGCAAGGGTACCATAGCCGTCTTTCTTTTCATTAAAGTACGGAAACTTTCCTTCCCAGCTGTTTGCTTTAGGAGTTCCTTCATTGACGGGTTCATTTCCCCATGGATATATATTATTTTTTAATCCGCCCCGTGCTGCAAATTCCCATTCTGCTTCTGTGGGCAAACGTTTACCTGACCATTTACAATAGGCCTGCGCATCATCCCAGCTTATATGCACTACCGGATAATTGTCTTTTCCTTCAATATTGCTTGCCGGCCCCTGCGGATGTTTCCAGCTCGCCCCTTTTACCCATTTCCACCATTGGTTGAAATCATTCAGATTCACAGGCTTGGTTGTCGGTTTAAACACCAATGAAGCAGCTACCAATAAACTATCCGGAAGTTTTGGAGTACCCTTGGGCAGATTTTTTTTTAATTCGTTCCAATCTGGTTTCCGTTCTGCTGTTGTGATATAGCCTGTAGCATTTACAAATTTACAGAACTGGGCATTCGTTACTTCGGTTATATCCATATAAAACGGAGAAACCTTCACTCTATGTTTAGGGTATTCGTCCGGATCAGCCTGACTATTATCACCTCCCATATCAAACTCTCCTCCGGGGATTAGCACCATTGCTTCCAGAGAAGCTTTTCCATTAAAACTGATATGAGAAGAATCTGTTGTCCCTAATCTCTTGGGAATAGTCATGCAGGTATGCCCGGGTTTATTTCCCACAGGTTCTACGGCTTTATTTTTATTACAGGAACATACCAAACTTAATACTCCTGTACAAATTATCATTTTTATGGAAAACATCATCTTTATCTGAATATTTACAGTTTTTATGATTTCGGTTTACTGTATCTCCATCCTTTTTTCAACTGTAAGGAAAGTTGATTGACTATTTTTTTTGAAGGAACTTCTTCAGCAATATTTATATTTTCGTCAGGATCATTTTTATGATCATAAAGCTCTCGGGCCAGATAAGCTCCGGGCTTTTCAGTCTCTTTATTCCATTCGAACCATTCTACATATCGATACCTGTCGGTACGGATGGCATATCCCATTCTTTCTACATTTTGCACACCTCTCGTTTTTACTCCGAATCTTCCTAATAAAAACTGGCTGTAGGCTGCTGTTTTCCACTTACGTTCAGGATCCGAAAGCAAAGGTTTCATACTGGTTCCCTGAAGATAATCGGGAATTTTTATTCCGCTCATATCACATAAAGTAGGGTAAATATCTACGAATTCTGTAAGAGCATTGCTTGATTTTCCTTTTGCTTTTACTCCTGCCCCGCTGATAATAAGCGGTACTCTGGTATCAATCTCGTAGTTGCTCTGTTTACACCAGCTGTTATGCTCTCCCAGTTTCCAGCCATGGTCTCCCCACAATACAATAATCGTATTTTCACTCAGTCCTAATTCATCAAGAGCTTTTAACAACCTTCCTATCTGAGCATCTGTATAAGAGACAGATGCATAATACGCATGGAGAAGCTCCCTTTGCTTTTCCACATCATAAGGTTTTTCCGATGGTAAAGGAAGGTCTGATCTGTCTTTATAAGCTCTCAGTTCGCTGTCACCATGTACGGCAAATTCCGGAGCATTTTCAGGTATGAATTGATTTTTCGCAAGCGGTATATCGTTTCTGTTATACAAATCCCAGTATTTTTTAGGAGCGTTAAATGGCAAATGCGGACGGTAATAACCTACTGAAAAAAAGAAAGGCTTATCTTTTCCTTTTAATTCTTTCAGCTTTTGAATGGCCATGGTTGTTTGCGCTCCGTCATAATAGGCATCATCATCAACGTCGGCCATTTCAACAGAATTCGCCTTTGTATAGATAAATCCATAAGCATCCGGTTTTCCTTTTCCTATTTTCTGAAGGGCAAGTTCCTTTTCTTTCTGAATCTGCTTGTTTTTCTCCAGTTGATACACAGCGTCAGGATCGAAGGGATATCCGTTTACATGAAGTTCTTCATTCCAGGATTTACCATCAGGTAAAGTGTTATGAAAGGTTTTTCCGATTCCTACGGTATAATACCCGTTATTTTTGAATACCTGCGGAAGAGTGATCACATCCGGCAGGTTTTTCCTGAAATCTGTCTGAAGATCCCATACACGAACAGAATCTGGTCTCAAACCTGTAAGGAGGCTTGCCCGTGAGGGGTTGCATACAGCCTGCTGGCAATAGGCTCTATTAAAAACAACTCCTCTTGCTGCAAGCTTGTCCATATTAGGAGTTTTTATAACTGTGTTTCCATAGCAACCCATTTCAGGTCTTAAATCATCAATAGGAATAAACAGGATATTGGGTCTTGTTTGTCTGATAGTAGTCCTTTTTGGTTTAGGATTGGCTTTATTAAAACTTTCACCTCTTACCGCTATGCAGTTACAAATCGATATAATGAATAGTATTTTTAAAAAATTGAAATTCTTCATGAGATATACATTTTCTTTTTATTGATAAGACTTAGTTGTCATCAGCTTATTTCTCACTTCCTTCCATCCTTTTTTACGCTGTTCAGAAAGCTTGTCAAGGATATCTTTATTTTCGGGATACACTGCAATATTGAAATTCTCTTTCGGATCTGAGGTAAGATTATAAAGTTCCCGCGCCACAAGTTCTCCCGGCTTTTGAGTTGCTTTGTCCCAATAGTACCACTCTATCAGATGATAGCTTTTGGTCATCATTGAATATCCCATATAATTTTTTTTGTTAAGATCTATCCCTTCGCCTGCCGGGCGCAAAAACTGGCTGAATACGGCTCCTTTCCATTCCACGCTGTTTTCATTGAGAAGTTTTTTAAAGCTCGTTCCTTGCAGATAAGAAGGAGTTTCTATCCCTGCAAGATCACAGAGGGTAGGATAAAGATCTACCAACTCTACCAGTTCATTGCTTTTACTTCCCGGATTTTTCATTCCAGGTGCATATACAATAAGAGGAACACGGGTATCATTTACATAATTAGTCTGCTTACCCCATGCATTATGTTCTCCTAATTTCCAGCCGTGGTCTCCCCATAAAACAATAATAGTATTATCTATTAATTTTTGTTTTTCAAGCTCATCTACGAGTCGTCCAATACAGGCATCAACATAGCTTACAGAAGCATAATACCCATGTTTCAAAATTCTGGCTTCTTTTTCCGGCATTCTGAAGTAGGCAGGATGTTTTACATATTCAAGATCATAACAAGCAGTCATCTCCCTTTGGTTATACATGGCCATGCTTGGTGCATTAAACGGAATAAAGCTGTTATCTGCCATTGGTATTTCCATAGGATCATAAAGATCCCAGTATTTTTTGGGAGCTACAAAGGGTAAATGCGGCCTGAAATACCCCAGTGCCATGAAGAAGGGTTTCTTTTTATTTTTAATACGGTTGATAGTTTCAATGGCAAGCGATGTCTGAGCTCCGTCATACAATGAATCATCAGGGCAGTTTGCGGCCTCTACAGAACGTCCATATGCCCAGCCGTTACCATATCTTTTAGGGTCTTTAGCTAATCTTTCCAATCTTTTGGCCGCAAGCTCAGCTTTAAGTTCTCCACTGAAATAAAAAGATTCGGGATCTCTGTCTCTCATATTTTTAACGGCATATCCTTCAGGGCGAAGATCCGGCTCCCGGAAAGAGATAGAATCAGGCATGTGATTATGAAAAATCTTTCCGATGGATACTGTATGATAATTGAATTTTTCGAACTGCTGTGGAATCGTTACCACATCAGGATGTATTTTTCGAAATTCTTCTCCCAGCACCCATACCTTAGTGGAATCCGGCCGTAAACCCGTTAAAGCACTGGCTCTGGAAGGGGCACAAACTGCTACCTGACAATATGCATTTGTAAAAGTTGTACCTCTTCTTGCCAGCTTATCAATATTGGGTGTTTTAATGGCTGAATTACCGTAAACTCCCAGTTCCGGCCTCAGGTCATCAACGACAATAAAAATTACATTGGGTTTAGATTTTTTTTGTGACTGTCCTGCAATGATGCCAAATGGTAAAATCAATAGAAATGTACATATTGATTTCAAAGTTGAAACTCCAAACATATCAATTAGTTTTAAATAATCAGCCTTGCAGAAAGTGAATTACATTGTAGCAGCAAACAAAAGCTTCGCAAGGTTGTTTATTGATTAAACAGTGGATAAAGAAAACTTAAACATCCACAAAACATTAGGAGTCTTTTTCATCATTTGTGTATTATTTGAAAAGATATAACGAATTATGAATGATGTGAATTTAAAAAAAAAGAATAACTTATGCAAAGTAAACTATAGCACATACACACAAATAACACAAAACACATATTTACAGACACTTAAACAGCAAAGGAAAAATTGCACTAAAAAACAAAATAAGCTAATTTTCCCACTACTTCTTTTCCCTCTCTTCCTCCTCATTGTTCACAATAAATGAAATATAGAAGGTTAGATAAAAAAATCCAGAAAGAAAACTTTCTGGATTTATAAGTTATTTACCTTTTTTTTTCGATGGTACTTTCATACCTTTTTCCCGCGCTTCAGAAATACCGATGGCTACGGCTTGTTTTCTGCTTGTCACTTTCTTTCCGGAAGAAGACTTTAATTTTCCCTCCTTGAATTCGTGCATTACTTTTCCTACTTTGTCCTGAGCTTTTTCTGAATATTTAGTCTTGCTCATGATCAGATTTTTAAGATTTTGGCAGGGATACCCCTAATTCATAAACACAGGCATGTTTCAAATATTTTGAACGCTCTCTCGATGTTACCGATTCAAAATGATCATTTTTGATCACAATAATCGGGTCTTCCGCATTTTCAATCTCAAAATTGGCTAAATATCTTTCATCCGGTGGAGATTGTTGCAGTTTTGCTTTTATTTTTTGCAGCTCATCTGCATATTTTCTAAATCCCGGATCTGAGGAATGGATAAATTTATACTCATCGCCTGCATACACATAGTAATGAATTTTTTTCTCTATCAACCCCGCCTCATCAGTAATTTCGGGATTATCATTTCCGTCTCTAAAAACTACTTCCACCAATGTTCCTCCTTTTTTATGAGCACATTCTTCAGCGTCTTTAAAACTGGAAAAACCTGTATAAACAATCTGATCGTTTAATACATAACGGTTCAGTTTCTGGTTGTATGCATTCGTTTCCATAATTATTATTGATTTGATTATAAGGTATGATATTCAATTTTTTTGCCAAAAAGCTTATTTGAAAAGCTTTTTTATACATTTAATAAAATTATTATCTTTGAAATCCATTACTATTAGAAATGAAAAAATTACTCTTAACTCTTACTGTTGCGGCGGTATTTCAAAATGTGTCAGCACAGGAAATCACTTTAGATAAAATATATTCAGGATATTACCGTGGAAAGGGGATCGCAGGGATCACTTCCATGAAAAACGGAGAAAATTACCTGGTCATTGAACCGTCAGGAATTGCCAAATATTCTTACAAAACTTCACAAAAAGAAGGGAATCTTGTAGATGGAAAATTTGAAAGTTATATCTTTTCTGATGATGAGTCTAAAATTCTTTTACAGACAGGAAGCCAGCCTATTTACAGACATTCTTTTCTGGGGAAATTTGATGTTAAAGATTTAAAATCCGGGAAAGTAATCAGCCTGAATGAAGGGAAACCGGTTCAGGAGCCTTCATTTTCACCGGACGCTACGAAAGTGGCTTTTATTTCTGACAATAATCTTTTCTATCAGGATCTTAATTCAGGAAAAATCACACAGATTACAACGGATGGTAAAAAGAATTCAATCCTTAACGGTTTGGCAGACTGGGTATATGAGGAAGAATTCGGGCATGCAAAACAATATGAATGGACAAAAAATTCTGATGCCATCGTATTTGTAAAGTCTGATGAAAGCCAGGTTCCGGAAATCTATATTCCTATCTATGGAAAAACGCTTTATCCTACAGAAATGCGTTATAAATATCCAAAAGCAGGTGAGAAAAACTCTGTAGTTTCAGCACAGCTATACCGTCTTGATAACGGGAAAACAATGCAGCTGAACCTGGGTTCTTTCAAAAACTATTACATCCCGAATGTATTTCAGACTGCAAAGCCGGACGAAATGGTTCTGATCACTTCTGAAAGGATACAAAATGCTTCTGATATTTTAAAAGTGAACACAAAAACCGGAGCAGTTCAGAAGTTATTTACAGAAACAGATGAAAAATGGGTAGATACAGACAGCCCTACTCTTGAATTCCTTGAAGATGATTCCTTCCTTTGGGCTTCTGAGAGAGACGGGAACCGTCACCTGTACTGGTATGACAAAGATGGTAAGTTGAAAAAACAGATCACAAAAGGAAACTGGGAGGTAACCGATTATTATGGGTTTAATCCAAAGTCCAAAGAAATTTATGTTCAGACTACCGAAAAAGGAAGTATCAATAAAGTTATTTCCAAAGTCAATATTGAAAACGGAAAAACCCAGCTGATCTCCAATGCAGAAGGAAACAACTCTGCAAACTTCAGTAAAAACTATAATTATTTCATTGAAACATCTTCTACAGCAGCTAAACCTTACACCTATGTTTTAAAAGACGGTAATGGAAAAGCAGTAAAAGAACTTCAGAACAACAATGACCAGTTACAGAAACTAAAAGCTGATAATTTTGTTGAAAAAGAATTCATTACCATTCCAAATGCAGTAGGTGACCAGATGAATGCCTGGATTATGAAGCCTAAAAATTTCGATCCAAATAAGAAATATCCTCTGTTTATGTTCCAGTATTCGGGGCCGGGATCTCAGCAGGTAGCCAACTCATGGGATAACGGAAATGCTATTTGGTTCAATCACCTCGTACAAAAAGGATATATTGTTGCTTGTGTAGACGGCCGTGGAACGGGTTATAAAGGAGCAAAATATAAGAAAGTAACTTATATGAATTTAGGAAAATATGAGATTGAAGATCAGATCACAGCAGCCAAGTGGTTCGGAAACCAATCTTATATTGACAAAAGCAGAATCGGAATGTTCGGATGGAGCTTTGGTGGTTATATGACAAGTTTAGCCATGACGAAAGGAGCTGATGTCTTCAAAGTAGGAATTGCTGTAGCACCGGTAACGAACTGGAGATATTATGACTCTGTATATACCGAAAGATTTATGAGAACACCTCAGGAAAACCCGGATGGATATGATAAAAATTCTCCTACGGAATATGCTAATCTGTTGAAAGGAAAATTCTTATTAATTCACGGAACGGCTGATGATAACGTTCATTTCCAGAATTCTATGGAGTTCTCTGAAGCTTTGATTCAAAACAAAAAACAGTTTGATTTCATGGCTTACCCTGATAAAAACCACGGAATTTACGGTGGACAGACAAGACCTCAGTTATACCAGAAAATGACGGATTTCATCCTGAATAATCTATAATATTCAATTTATAACTCATAAAAAATCCCTTTCAGAAATTCTGAAAGGGATTTTTATTATTTAGGGTATTTCACCGCTTTATCCAGTTCTATAGGATTATTAAAGGCTTTTAACTTTTTTCTTTCGTTGGCTTCTGCGGGTTTCAGCTGTTCTTTGGAGAGAATTGTGCCATCATCCAGCAGCAACTTTTTCCCTTCAGGGATTGTAAGATTTCCATTAAAAGCGTATTTAAAGGGATTGGAATAGAGGTCCAACCTTAGTTTATTTAAATCCTTCTGGGTAACGGGAATTGCTCTGGATATAAAGCCTTCCAATGAAATACGTTGATAACTCTCCGGAATTTTTTCACTTTTGATTACTTTAAAATAATAATCTTTTTTTGAATCATATAGCTCCATGATTAAACCAGGTAAACCATTAAATTTATAGGGTCCGTAAGAAATTGGGATATCTTTGGAAAACCATGCTACCCAGCTCCTTCCACCAAACGCAGTTACTGCTTTTTGAACCCGATAACCTTCAAATGTTTTGATACTATCTGAAATTTTCCAATTCTGTTCAGCCTCTTCGTTAATCTTGTAGAAATTTACATCTCCTATGTATTCATAGTTTTGAAAGGATATAATATTCTTTTTTTTGATAAGAAAAGACGTCTGTTTATTAATTGGAGATCGTCCAGTAGTAGTAAATACCGAATCCCTAATATAATACAGCCTGTTATAATACGCTATATCCTCTTTTGTGATATCCAGATAATAATTTTCCCGGGTGATATCTTTTGAGGTTGAATCTTTCTTGTATTTCACCTCATAGATGAACCTGTTGTTCTGGGAAAAAAACATTACAGTTCCCAGCAATATAAATAATAAGCTTTTCATAACAATTTAATTTTCGGATAATAATTCCGGGATAAAGAACTCCAGATCTGCTCTTTTATACTGAACCGGGTATTCCGTGTCATTAATAAAGATATTGGGTGTAAAATGCACCCCATTGCTGCTTACCCATTCTTCATGTCCTTTTAATACTGCAAGTGCATTCTCTGAGCTTCCAAAATATTTAGAATACTTTTGATACCAGACACTTTTGTCTTCACTATATCCCTGAACATCATACCAGCCGCTCAACGCTTCCAGAAATTCTATTTTATTTTCGCTATTGATATAAATATTGGTAAGGTTGACATGAACCGTTCTATTATCCAGATCATCCCTGCTAAGGTCTATATCAAAGAAAATATTGATTCTTAACTCATCTGAATACTTTTTAACCAGCTTTAGAAAAACAGGGTAAAATTCTTTACAATGCTTACAAAAAGGATTGGTGACAAAGGTTAAAGTTCCACCTGCTTTTTCATTTCCAAATACAAAAGCTCCAGAAAAATTGGTATCAATAAGTTTCTTTTGCAAGGATAGATTATTTTTTCAACAGGTCAATTTCAATGATATTGTTATCTTTTTTTAATCTTTCTTTTGATAATTGATCAACTTCCCGAACTATTTCGGCTCCCGTACGATAGTTTCCATTGCTATCCTTCTGATTAGGTATTTTCCCCTGAATATAAAGTTGCTTTGTGTCGCTTGCCGGATCATCCCTGTATTTTTGAAAGAGTTCTCTAAATTTATTCTCATTTAATATGATCTCTTTAGTTTTTGGGTTTAGCTCAGGATATTTAACATCATCAGAAATGCTTTTAATTCCTACTAAATTATAAATATGACTTTTTGTGACATCCTCAATTTTTACGATTAAACCAGGAAGTCCATGAAATTTATATGGTCCGTCTTGAACTGGGATATCTGAAGTAAACCAGGCTATCCATTTTCTTCCACTAAAATCTAAGGAAGCTTTTTGGGTATCATAACCAAAAATTTTTTGTCTATCGGGAAGGATCATCCAATTCATTTTTCTTTCATCTTTTACTCTAATTTTATCTAATCCGTAATCACTTGTTAAAAAGAATATATCATTTTTCTTCTTTTCTATTTTATATAGTATATCTGCATTAGGTATATAAAACTTACCCTTTTCAGCTTCAGCCACAGATATTGAATCTTCATTATACTTATGCTGACTGTAGAATAAGGATCTGCTATTAGAGATATCTAAAAACATAAATTCTTTTACAACATTAGCCATATTTGTTGAGTCAGGAATAAAGGAATACTCATAAATAAATCGTTTATTCTGACTAACAATCAATTGTGAATAAAATAAGAATAGGATAATAATATTTTTCATAGCAGTAAATTTAAATAAAAAATGAGTGTGTCCTAAAAGTCAGATACATCTCTTGAGAATCAAATATTTGAACATGTCTCCTGTATAGGGGTACGAATAAAAACAACAAAAATTGAGGCTGTCCAAACTTTTCGGACAGCCTCATTCATTCACATTCACATTCATATTAAGCTTAAACAGCAACTAAATGCGATCCTTCAGAACAAGAAACAGATCCAGATTGTTCTACAGAAACAGTCACAGTTGCACTACATACCTGCGGGTTTCTGTCTGAGCAACATTTATAGCTACATCCAGTATCTCCACTTAGTTGGAAAGGTCCACCACCTTTTAAGTTTTTCAAATTCTCTCTCGAAAGTTTTTTTAAATTTTTCATAATGTTTTTTTAATGATTCTGTGTCACTATTGACATTTCAAACCTAAAAACAAAAATCAAACAACAGTGAAAAAAAACATGCAATTTTCCTGTAATTTTCTTGCAGAATAGGTACATATTTTGCACATTTGTAAAAAACATTTAAAATGATGGTTCAGGAAAAACTTAGAAATTTACGTAAACAAAAAGGTATATCCCAAGAAAAAATGGCTAAAATACTATCTACAGATCCATCTAATTATTCCCGCAAAGAGCGTGGGGAAGTAAGAATTCATGATGAAGAATGGCAAAAGTTGGCTGAAGCTCTTGAAGTTCCCGTTGAAGATATTAAAGAAGAAAAAGAGTTAAGACTTGTGCATAATGATAACTCAACATTTAATGATAATTCAGGAAATTATTATAATCAACATTTTAATATTCCTAACTCTGTTATAGAAAATCTTCAAGATTATATTTCTCTCCTAAAACAAAAAGTTTATGAATTAGAACAGGAAATTAAAAGTTTAAAATCTTAAGAAATTTTTGTTCTCAAACAATATTCCAAGCCTTCCAAGTATTTTGGTAGGCTTTTATATTTATTTCATTAATCATTTACGTGGGTATTATTTATTTTATCAATTAAAATTAAAAAGCTATTTTTGGGAAATTTGAAAATTGATTATATGAAGACTAAACATCCTAAAGGGCTGCCCTATCTCTTTTTTACAGAAATGTGGGAGCGTTTCGGGTATTACCTGATTCTTGGAATCTTTGTTCTCTATGTTATTGAGCCTACGGGCATGAAAGGCGGACTTGGACTTCCGGATAAAACTGCTGATGACATTTTCGGAACTTATATTGCTTTAACTTATCTGACGCCCTTTATTGGAGGATTCTTGGCAGACAGAGTGTTAGGATATATTAAATCTATTTATCTTGGAGGTTTTTTAATGGCTGCAGGATATATAGGAATGGGAGTTTTTAAAGATCTACCCCTGTTTTACACCTCTCTGGCATTAATTATTATCGGAAACGGTTTCTTTAAACCTACTATTTCAACTCTCTTAGGAAATCTTTACTCTGAAGAACCTTATAAAGCTAATAAAGACTCCGGGTATAATATTTTCTATATGGGAATCAATATCGGGGCTTTTATCTGTAATATTATTGCCGCTTTCATGCGTAATAAATTCGGTTGGGGTGAAGCTTTCATCACTGCAGGTGTAGGAATGCTTATCGGGATGGTTATTTTTACCATCGGAAGAAAGCATTACATTCATGCTGCACAGATGAAACCTGTACAGGAAGGTGATACAAAACTTTCAGAGATTCTGATAAAAGTATTTGTTCCTGCTATCATTGCCGGGGCAATAGGTTGGTTTATCCCTGGTAATATTTTCGGAAGTGACAGTACGGATGCCTTTATTTTTGCATGTGTACCTGTTATTTATTTCTATGCATCACTCTACTTTAAGGCTAAACCTGATGAAAAAGCCTCTATCGGAGCATTACTTTCTGTATTCCTGATCAGTATGTTCTTCTGGGCGGTTTTCAAACAAAACGGTACAGCATTGACAAGATGGGCTAATTATTACACGGACAGAAGTGTTCCGGCTTCTCTTGAAAAGCCTCTGGAAGGTATCTATATGGTGGATGGTAAGAGTTATGAAGACAAAGAAACTCCTGTTTATGATAACCAGTTCCGTTCTCAGAAAGATGATAATGGGGAGACTAAAAAGGAAATGGGAAAAGATGTATACTTTAAAAACATATCCCCAGAGCAGCGTGCTGCTCTTGAGAAAAACCCTGAAAACAAAGTATATTTATACAATACAGAATTATTCCAATCTATTAATCCATTCTGGGTTATTGCGCTAACTCCGGTTATTGTAGGATTCTGGGCATTGTTGAGAAGAAAAGGAAAAGAACCATTAACGCCTACCAAGATCGTTTTAGGTTTATTTATTTCAGGACTTTCCTGCCTTGTCATGGTGTTAGCCGTAATGGCCGGAGACAATGGCGCTGTAAAAGTATCTCCTCTATGGCTGGTTGCCAGCTACGGAGTCATTACTATCGGTGAGCTGTGCCTGTCTCCAATGGGGCTTTCTTTTGTATCCAAACTTTCTCCTGCAAGAATTACAGCATTAATGATGGGTGGATTTTTCCTGGCTAACTCTGTGGGAAATAAGCTTTCAGGAATCCTGGCAAGTACATGGTACAATTATGAAAACAAAACGAATTATTTCCTTGTTAACTTCGCTTTGTTAATATTTGCTACACTTTTAGGTCTTTCTATGTTAAAAAGACTGAATAAGATTATGACAGAAAAAGGGCATTAAAATGCTCAATATGATAAAAATAACTAAGCTGCGGAATAGTCCCGCAGCTTTTTTATTTAAAAATAAAATTAAAACCTTGCCAAAAACCCAAAATAAACTATATTTGTCAGTCTTAACAAAAATTAACATAGAAATGGATAATATTGAAGCATTGAGTCCGAAACCGGATGAATTTGTAGAGAATAAGAATTCCAGGCATCCTAAAGGATTATGGGTTCTTTTCGGAACAGAAATGTGGGAGCGTTTCAACTTTTATGGAATGAGAGCTCTTTTGACGCTCTTCATGGTAAATTCCTTATTGATAAAAGAAGCTGATGCAGCGATCATCTATGGTGGATTTCTAGCTTTATGTTATTTAACCCCTCTTTTGGGAGGATTTATTGCTGATAAATATATCGGAAACAGATATGCGATCATCATTGGTGGATCGTTAATGGCTATCGGCCAGTTCTTATTATTCATCAGTGCCTCAACTTTTTCAGCGGATATTGGTAGTGCCAAACTTATCATGTGGCTGGCATTATTCGTGATCATTTTTGGTAACGGATTCTTCAAACCGAATATTTCTTCAATGGTGGGAAGTCTTTATCCAAAACAGGAAAAGTCTAAACTGGATTCTGCCTTCACTATTTTCTACATGGGGATCAACATCGGGGCTTTCCTTGGTCAGTTCATCTGTCCATACGTAGGAGACGTAAAAGATGCAGCAACAGGAGTAAGAGATATCTTCGCTTTCAAATGGGGATTCCTGGCAGCTTCTATCGCAATGGTTATCGGAACGGTAACATTCTTTATCCTTAAAAACAAATATGTAGTAACTCCGGAAGGAAGACCTATCGGAGGATTACCAAAAAATAACACAAGTGCAGACTTTGAAGAAGGAGAAACGCAGACTGCTAAATTCTCTGGCCAGGCTTTAGGAATCACTGGTGGAATATTTGTAGTTTTATTCTTCCTTTTCAGATATCTTCTTGTAGGTGAGTTTGGATTCAATTCTGTAGAAATGGGGCAATTGATTAAAGGAATCATTTATCCATTCATCTATTCAGCTGGTATTTCTCTTGCCTTCTTAATTATGTCTTCTGCTGAAAATAAGGTTGAAAGACAGAGAATCTGGGTAATTTATATCGTATCATTCTTTATTATTTTCTTCTGGGCTGCATTCGAGCAGGCAGGATCTTCATTAACATTTATTGCAGATAACCAGACTGACAGAAATATTTTCGGATGGAATATGCCTCCTTCAATGGTTCAGATCTTTAATGGAATCTTCGTTGTTATTCTGGCAGTTCCTTTCAGTTTAATCTGGGATAAATTAAGAGCTAAAGGCAAAGAACCGGTATCTCCGTTCAAACAGGCAATGGGATTAGCATTGATCGCTCTTTCTTATTTCATCATTGCACACAATGTAAAAGATCTTGGAAACTCAGGTTTATTGGCCATCAAATGGTTAATGTTACTCTATTTCATCCAGACATGTGGTGAGCTTTGTCTTTCTCCGATTGGTTTATCATTGGTAGGTAAACTGGCTCCGAAAAGATTTGCTTCATTACTTTATGGTGTTTTCTTCATTTCTAACGCTGCTGGTTATGCATTGGCAGGTTCATTAGGAGCACTTATCCCTGCAACAGGTGATAAATTCAAGAAAGCTGAAGAAATGGGTATAAATCTGCAGGATGTTTTGGATAAAAAAGTAACTCTTACAGCGGATCAGGTAGCTGCTTTTGATAAAGCTCAGTTACCATTACACAACCCTACTTTTGTAGGATTCGAAATCCATAACTTATTTGAATTCTTCATGGTATTCGTAGTACTTTGTGGGATTGCTTCTGTAATTTTAGGATTAATTTCACCTATCTTAAAGAAAATGATGCATGGTGTAAACTAATGTATCAACAAAATATCATAAAACCTCTGCCAAGTCAGAGGTTTTTTTTATTTTCGTATGATGGAAATTTCCGAAGATTCTTTATTCCAATCCGTAAAGGAAATCATTAGACAATCGCGCGAAAAAGTGTTTCGTATAGCGAATTCTACTCTACTGCTCACGTACTGGCAGATTGGAAAATTGATTATTGAAGATGAACAACAGGGAAAAGAACGGACAGAATACGGAAAATATATGCTGAAAAAACTTTCTCAGAAGCTTACCTTAGAATTTGGAAAAGGGTTTGATTACACCAATCTATCCAATATGCGGAAGTTTTACACGGCGTTTCCAATTGTTTACGCATTGCGTCAACAATTTAGTTGGGCTCACTACACATTTTCCCACTCAAAATGATAAAAACAATTTATTTGCCAGCAAATACCTGCTGTACCTCCCAAAAGAAGAAGAATTAAAGCAAATTATTGACCAGGACAGAATCCGTTTTGAACTGGATCAGAAAGATAAAAACCCTTAATTAGAACTTAATCATATATCATTATGAGCTTAACTTTAGATGAAATACAAAATTTCAAAGGAAAGTATCCCAGACAAATCTGGAGCCTGTTTTTCTCTGAAATGTGGGAACGTTTCTGTTTCTACGGAATGCGCGGAATGCTGGTCTTCTTCATGATCTCACAGCTTAATTTCCATGAAAAAGAAGCCAACCTTCAATATGGTGCCACTCAGGCCTTTGTCTATGCCTTTACCTTTGTAGGAGGTCTTTTTGCTGATAAAATTTTAGGATTCCGAAAATCCTTGTTCTGGGGCGGGCTACTGATGATTGTAGGAAGTTTAATCCTGGCTACCGATCCTCATAAATTCTTTTTCTTAGGAATAGCTTTCACCGTAGTAGGAACAGGTTTCTTCAAACCTAATATTTCATCGATGGTAGGACAGCTTTACAAACCTAATGATTCAAGAGCAGATGCCGGATTCTCACTTTTTTATGCAGGAATTAATCTCGGAGCATTGCTAGGGGGTTATTTATGTATTGCCATTGGTAAAGGAGAATTCTTAAGCAACATTATTGCAGAAGAAATGAGGTGGCATATTGCTTTTGGTCTTGCCGCAATAGTAATGGTTGTAAGCTTAATTAATTTTGTATTTACACAGAGAACACTAGGAACTATCGGTTTACAGCCGGGACACCCTTTAGCAGAGGTAAAAGCAGCTCCAATTCCAAAATGGAAAGAATACGGAGTATATGTTTTGTCATTGGTTTTTGTACCCATCATCATGACCATGGTAGCCAAGACTGAGTATACAGATTATTTTATGTGGACCATCGGGCCTTTAACTTTGATCTATTTATTCTATGAAATGTCTAAAGTGACAGCTTCAGAGCGTAAAAAACTTTGGGCAGCTTTGGTTTTCATCATATTTTCAATCATATTCTGGGGAATCTATGAGCAAAGTGGAGGTTCTTTGAGCATTTTCGCAGCTAAAAACCTGAATAAGGATCTTTTTGGATTAGACCCAAATGGAGTGAATAACTCAGGAGGAGCTTTCTTCATTATTTTCCTTGCCCCATTGATCGGACTTCTATGGATCTGGCTGAACAAAAGAAAAATTGAACCCAACACGATTATCAAATTCGGATTAGGATTTATTTTCTTAGGATTAGGATATTACGTTTTATTTGCAACGCGCCTGTTCGCAGACCTTCAGGGAATCACTTCACTGAATTTCTTTACCTTGGCACTGCTTATCATTACACTTGGAGAATTATGCCTCTCTCCTATCGGATTATCCATTATGACGAAGCTTTCTACTAAGAATCTCCAGGGGATGATGATGGGAATGTGGTTCCTTGCATCAGCCTATGGACAGTACGTAGCCGGGATTATCGGGGCAAGTCTTGCTACTTCAAAAGAAGGTTCCACCAACTATGATGCTTTGATCACTTATACTGATGGATATAAACAATTGGGATTGTATGCATTAATTGCCGGAGTGGTATTAATTTTGATATCTCCGTACGTGAAAAAATTAATGCAGGATGTAAAATAAAAAATAAGTAATTATGCTTATTTTTACATAAATATCACAATATGAAGAAAATTTTAAGCATAGTTCTCTTACTTTTATTAAATTTTAGTTTTGCACAGGTAAAGTGGATGACCATAGAGGAAGCTTTAAAAGCTCAAAAAGAAAGTCCAAAAAAAATATTGATTGATTTCTACGCAGACTGGTGTGGGCCATGCAAAATCATGGATAAAAAAACATACGGCCACCCTGTACTGGCTCAGGTTTTAAATGATAATTATTATCCTGTAAAGTTTAATGCGGAAGAAAAAAAGAGTATTGAAATTTTCGGAAGAATATTTTCCAATCCCAATACTGAACATAGAAAGGGAAAAAATTCTCTGCATGAGTTTACCCAATATATGAATGTAGGAGCCGTTCCAAGTACAGTATTTCTGGATGAGCATGGCGATCCCATCACCATTCTTCAGGGAGAATTGTCTGCCAAAGAACTTGAACCTTATCTGGAACTGATTTCCAAAGATCTGTTTAAAAAGATTAAGACCAGAGAACAATGGGAGGATTATCAGAAAAAATTCAAATCTAAGATCAAAGATTAATTCAGAACTTTGAAACATGGATTTTCTGTTTCAATGCTAAAAATTCATTATAGAGACTTCCAATTTTTTTGGAAGTCTTTTTTATTTTACCGAAATTCGGACCTTTATTTTTTATCATCCGAAATAAGAATCAAAAAGTTCGAAAAACAGTATCCTGAAACCTGACAATGAATCTCGAAACCTCCATAGAATATGTAAAAGGAATAGGTCCGGAAAGAGCCAAACTCATCAAAAGTGTCTTGGGCTTATCTACTGTAGAAGATATGTTGAATTTCTACCCTATCCGCTATCTGGACAAAAGTAAAATCTATACTGTTTCTCAGCTTAGAGAAGAGACCAGCCAGGAAATACAATTGAAGGGAAAAATTACTCAGGTACAGGAAATTCAGACCGGGAAAACCAAAAGATTATCTGCAAAATTCAATGATGAAACCGGCAGTATGGATCTGGTTTGGTTTCAGTATTCCAAGTGGCTGAAAGAACAGCTTCCCATCAACAAGGAAGTTTATATTTTTGGAAAGATCAATGTTTTCAACCGTCAGTTTTCTATGCCGCATCCGGAAATTGAAGCGGAAGAGAAAAAAGAAGGCGACACCCGCCTTAAACCCATCTACCCGAGTTCTGAAAAACTAATCAAAAGAGGATTAAATCAACGATTTTTCCAGAATGCTTTAAGAAATATCTGCAGAGAGATTCCCAGTCTTATTGAAGAAAACTTTCCGGAATATCTGATGAAAACCTTTAAATTCATTTCCAGGCAGCATGCCTTTCTGAATGTTCACTTTCCCAAAGATCAGGAACATTTTGATAAAGCAGATTACAGACTGAAATTTGAAGAATCGTTTTTCTTTCAGTTAGGATATGGTTTAAAGAAACTTCATCATAAAACACAATCCCACGGTAATCCTTTCCCGATTATTGGAGACCATTTCAATGATTTTTATGAAAACCATCTTCCTTTTGAGCTTACCAATGCACAAAAAAGAGTTTTAAAGGAAATTCGTATGGATATGAAAAGGCCGATCCAAATGAACAGGCTTTTACAGGGAGATGTAGGATCAGGAAAAACAATGGTTGCTCTTCTTACCATGCTAATCGCCATGGACAATGGATTTCAAAGCTGCCTGATGGCTCCAACGGAGATTCTTGCCCAACAGCATTACAATGGTATCAAAGAGCTGTTGGAAAAAACAGGGATCAATATCCGTCTCCTCACAGGTTCTACCAAAGCAGCAGAACGAAGAATTATCCATGAAGAACTGGAAAATGGTACACTTTCTATTTTAGTGGGAACCCATGCTGTTTTGGAAGATAAAGTTAAATTTAAAAATCTGGGATTAGCCATTATTGACGAGCAGCATAGATTCGGAGTTGCTCAAAGGGCTAAACTCTGGGCTAAAAATAAGATTCCACCTCATATTCTGGTGATGACAGCCACACCAATTCCAAGGACTCTGGCCATGAGTTTTTATTCTGATCTGGATGTTTCGGTGATTGATGAAATGCCGGTGGGAAGAAAGCCTATTATTACAGCCCACCGCCGGGAAAAAGACAGATTGTATGTCTATAACTTCTGTAAAGATGAAATTAAAAAAGGAAGGCAGATTTATTTTGTATATCCTTTGATTGAAGAATCTGAAACCCTTGATTATAAAAACCTTATGGAAGGTTTGGAGCATGTGATGGATTATTTTTCAGAATATAATGTCACTATGCTTCACGGGAAAATGAAACCGGATGAAAAAGATGCTGCCATGGCTTATTTTGCTTCAGGAAAGGCTGAAATAATGGTTGCAACCACAGTAATTGAAGTTGGGGTAAACGTTCCGAATGCTTCTGTGATGGTGATTGAGAGTTCTGAAAGGTTCGGGCTATCACAGCTTCACCAGCTCAGAGGACGGGTGGGAAGAGGAGCAGAACAGAGTTACTGTATCCTGATGACTTCCGATAAATTATCAAAAGAAAGCAGAACACGTATCAAAACAATGACTGAAACCAATGATGGTTTTAAAATTTCTGAGGTAGATATGCAGCTTCGCGGGCCCGGAGATATACTGGGTACCCAGCAAAGTGGTGTGGTAGATTTTAAAAGACTGGATCTTATTAATGACTCGGCGATCATCAAAACAACAAAAAATACGGTAGAAAGAATACTTGAAGCAGATCCTATGCTTTCAAGACCTGACAATCTGATCATCAAAAATTATTATATCAGATACTACAAAGGAAAAAATAAGTGGAGTAAAATATCATAAAAAAACCGCAGAAAAAATTTCCTGCGGCCCCCTTATAAAACTGTTATTTAGAAGAAATTACTTTTGGTGTGTCCAAAAAAAATTTATTTTAATAGTTCAGGTTTAATATTTTGTGATGTGGTGTGAAAATATTTATATAACAATATAATAATGAGCTAAAACCATTACTATTAAAATAAATTATAAAAAAACAAAATGAATTATTTTTTCCAACTTGCTTATTATAAAAACTAACTGTGTTTCGATGGAGATGAGGGAATGAAACGAATAAAAATATCTCCAACTACTTATTGAGTTTTCATGATTGTACCGTTTTGTTTAAAGATCTTCTGTGCTTTATAATTGGAAAATTAGTATAATCCATTTTGTTTAACTAACATCGTGATTTATATAAATTTTGTTCTTTAGAAACAATTACTTCTCATTCATCTGTATCTTGTACTATATAATAAATTTGTGTCTGAGTTTACTTTTACAAATGTCCGTATATTAATTCAGATGCCTTTTATATTATTTTAATGATTAGTTATAAAATTTTCACCTATTTGTGAATAGTATGCAATAAATACGATTTTTAAATTATTAACATTAAATTAATAAATCCTTTATTCATCATACTTTCAGGATTAAATTATCTTTATTCAAACCCGACGTGTGATACTGCCAGTTGATGGTAATAACTTCTGTAAGAACCTTTCTGAGTTTATCAAAACAGTCCGGTTTTTTCATAAAAATGTGAGCACCTTTCACAAAAATTTCTTCTACTTCATTTTCCGGAATCGGATCAGAAAAAATGGCTGTCACCATGTTGTTGAATTTTGAATTCGAACTGATATCTTCCAGACATTCCATGCTCTCTTTTCCGGGAATCTTATAATTTATAAAAACAAGTTCCGGAACTACGGCATCATCATTATTCAGGTATTCCATCAGGCTGTTTCCGTTACTGAAAGATTGAACTTTTATAGAGATTTTCAACTCTTTCAGAATTTTTTTAAAAAAAATCAAAATGTTTTCATCGTTATCTGCTACTATTACGTTTAGAAATTCTTTATTCATACTGCATTTTAGGGTTTATTACCGTGCTTTGTACTCTTCTTCGCCTGCCTATAATTTTTTGAAACTGGGATGGGGTAATTCCTGTTGTATTTTTAAATTGGGTACTTAAATGCGCCACACTGGAATAGTTCAGCTTATGGGCAATTTCTGTAAGGCTTTGTTTGTTTCTTATGATAAGAGCCTTCGCATGCTCTATCTTCTGCAGAATAATAAAATTCTCAATAGAGGTAAAAGCAACTTCTGAAAACAGATTGGAAAGGTATCCATAGCTGTGATTAAGTTTTTCAGAAATATAGATAGATGCTTTTACAGGTATAATTTCATCAGAAAAGACAAGCTCTACAATAGCATCTTTGATTTTCTGGACCAACGCGTTTTTTTGGCTTTCTATGATCTCGATACCATAATCTTCAAGATTTTTCTTAAAAAGATTGTGCTGTTCCTGCGTAAGGGGCTCATAGAATTCCACCTCACCGAAGTTCAGTAACCTGTACTTCAGCCCGTGTTCTTTAAGTTTCTCGTCCAATACCTTTTTACAAAGAGCATTGAAATCAAATTTAACATACATTTTCATCCTAGTATATATAAGCCAATTTATGGAGTAAATATAATAATTTATTTCAAGTAAATGTGAAATAGGTGTATATTTTTAATATTTTACTATAAATACGAAAAAACTCCTGTATTTTAGAATACAGGAATTTAAACACTAAGGATGAAAAAAATATACTGATAAAAAGCTTTTCAGCTCAAAACCAAGCATATGAATGTATTGTATAAGTGATTTGGTTCTGAAGCAAAGATGAATCAAAAAAAGAAATCACTTGTTATAGAATTACAGGATAAAGTTACAAAATTTTAAGTCATTTATCTGTGAATTAGATATTCCATAAGAAAATCATCCATCACAAAACCGTTACCAATATCAAAAACACCTTCGTCATACACTCTATATCCCTGGGATTCGTAGAAGTTTCTGGCTGAATTGTATTTATTGACATTCAGGATAATTCTGTTGTTTCCGTTTTCAGAAACTTTCTCATTCAGAAACTGAAGTGCTCCTTTCCCAAATCCTTTTCCTTTACTCTCAGGAACCAGATAAATCCTGTGTAACTTTGTGGTTTCCTCTTCATAGTTGTGCTCATATCCGATAAAGCCTTCACAAGTATTATTATTTTCATCCTGAATAAGATAATAATGATAATTCGGATTTTGGAAATGATGTAAAATTTCATTTTCAGAATACATTTCTGAGAGCATAAACTCCATTTGTTCTTTCGAAAGAATGTCTGCATAAGCATTTTCCCATGATCGTCTTGCAAGATCCTGAATCAACGGGATGTCTGCAGCTGTTGCCTGTTGTAATTTCATGATTGATTATATTATGATGATTAAAAAAAGTGAAAAGCCTAAACTTTTCACTCTTTTTATATTGTTCAATGATACTGATGAGTTTTAACATGATTAAAATTCATTTTGTCAGATCATTATTAAATCTTAGCCATTTCAGCTTTAATTTTTGCATGAAGACCTTCAGAAGCTTTTACCAAAGGAAGTCTGAGATAATTTTTGATGATTCCTTTTTCGGTCAGGATTACTTTAATACCACAAGGATTACCTTCAGCAAAAATCAAACGGGTAATATCTACCAGTTTGTTATGAATTTCATAAGCTTCTTTTACTTTACCTTCGAAAGCAAGCTGTACCATAGTAGAGAATTCTTTGGGATACGCCTGTCCGATTACGGAAATTACACCATCTCCACCGGCTAATGTTACAGGTAATGTATATTCATCATCTCCTGAAACTAAAGAAAATCCTTCAGGTTTCTTTCTCAGAATATCAAAATACTGAAGAATGTTAGGAGAAGCTTCTTTAATCAAAAACAAATTCGGGAATTCCTTTGCAAGACGAAGCGTAGTCTCTGCTTCTACATTTTGCCCTGTTCTTGACGGAACGTTATAAATAATAATATTTTTTCCTGTGGAAGCTAATGCCTTATAATGCTGATAAAGCCCTTCCTGGTTCGGTTTATTATAATATGGAGATACTGAAAGTACTGCTTCAAATGCAGAAAGATCAGCTTCTTCAATCTGTTTCTTGACTTCAAGAGTATTGTTGCCGCCAATTCCCAAAACCAATGGAAGACGTTTATTATTCACCTTAATGATATGCTCAATTACCTGTTTCTTCTCCTCTGCAGAAAGCGTTGCGGCTTCTGCCGTTGTTCCCAATACTACCAAATAATTGGTTCCGTTTTCGATATTGTACTCCACCAGTTTTGTTAAACTGTCGAAGTCTACGGATAAATCTTCATTAAAGGGCGTTACCAATGCAACACCTACTCCTTTTAAAATGCTCATCTGTTAGAATTATTTTTGCCAAATTTAATCATTTACGGTAAGAATTTGTAATAAATAATAATGTTTTATTATACATATAGTTATATTTGCATATACTAAAAGAGATTATGAAAAATAAATTCTTGTTATTAGGAATTGCTCTGGTGTCGCTTACTGCATGCAAAACGGCTTCTGTGCCGCAGCTTGTGAATGTAAAGACCCAGAAAAATATTTCTATTAATAATGAGCTAAAGAATGATGAGGAGTTTGTAAAATTGATCGAACCTTATAAGCAGAAACTGGATCAAGAAATGAACCAGAAGATTTCACATACCAACGTGGATCTTACCAAACAGGGCGATAACAGCAATCTGGGTAATCTTTTAGCTGACTATACGTTTGAAGGAGGTAATGAATGGATCAAAACTCATCTAAAGCAAAATGTAGACGCTGCACTGATCAATATCGGAGGGATCCGTACCACTATCGGAAAGGGAGATATTTTACTTAAAAATGTATTTGAAGTAATGCCTTTCGAAAATGAAGTGGTGATTGTGAAAATGAAGGGAGCAGATTTACAGGGTCTTTTTGAGTATTATGCAAAAACGCAGGTCAACAATCCTGTTTCACATTTATATATTGAAACAAAAAACGGACAGGTAACCAAATCCTTAATCAACG
The DNA here is from genome assembly GCF_005503635.1 of Chryseobacterium sp. 2VB. Taxonomy (NCBI): domain Bacteria; kingdom Pseudomonadati; phylum Bacteroidota; class Flavobacteriia; order Flavobacteriales; family Weeksellaceae; genus Chryseobacterium; species Chryseobacterium sp. 2VB. Next base: position 115,040 of record NZ_SCNC01000007.1, on the reverse strand, counting down.
GCAACACAGTAGATCCGGCTAAAGATTATTATATTGCCACTTCAGACTATCTTGCCCTGGGCGGAGACAATATGAAATTCTTTGCTAAAGGAGAAACCATTGCAACAGGGATTAAAATGAGAGATATGTTTATCGATTATTTTAAAAAATCACCTGAAGTGGTGGTTAATTCGGATGTTCGTTTAAATTTTATCGGGAAGTAATAATGGATAGAAAAAGTTTTTTAAAAGCAATAGGAGGCGGATCTTTAGCAATGGCTTTAGCTCCCAATATGATGATGGCGGAGGAATTAAAAATTCTTAATTTAAAATCTGCAAATAAACTGACTATTCTTCATACCAATGACCAACATAGCAGAATAGAGCCTTTTGACGCGAGCTATACCAAAAATCCTAATCAGGGAGGTTTTGCAAGAAGGGCAAGCTTAATTCAACAGATCAGAAGCCAGGAAAGCAATGTTCTTCTTCTTGATTCAGGGGATATTTTTCAGGGAACTCCTTATTTTAACTTCTTTGGAGGTGAGCTGGAATTCAAATTAATGTCTATGATGAAATATGACGCCTCTACCATGGGAAATCATGATTTCGACAATGGGCTTGATGGATTTTTAAAGGTGCTTCCTAATGCGAAGTTTCCATTTATCTGTTCCAATTATGATTTTAAAAATACTGTTCTTGACGGGAAAACTTCTCCCTACCAGATATTCAACAAAAATGGAATCAAAGTAGGGATTTTCGGGGTAGGAATCCAGCTGGATGGTCTTGTAGGTAAAAAACAGTACGGGGAAACTGTTTATTCTAACCCGATTGATGTAGCACAGCATTATTCAAATTTCCTGAAAAAAGATCAGAAATGTGATCTGGTGATTTGTCTTTCGCACATCGGATACGACTACAGAGACGAACCGGATAAAATAAGTGATAAAATTTTAGCGGCCAATACAGAAAATATTGATATTATCTTAGGAGGCCATACTCATACATTCTTACCGGAACCACAATCCTTTACCAACAGACAAGGCAAAAATGTTCTTGTCAATCAGGTGGGATGGGCTGGTCTTCTTTTAGGTAGGATAGATTTTTATTTTGATACAAACAAAAACGTACAGCATATTTCCTGGAACAATCAGGTGATAGATAGCAGCATAACCGCATAATATGAAAAAACTTTCTCTAATTTCCCTTGGTATTTTAGCATCCCTGCAGCTGACAAAAGCTCAGGTTATTTCATCCAAAAAGTGGGCAGATCTGTTTTCCTACAATAATGTCTTAGCCATGAAAGAAGACAATGGAAAAATCATTGCAGCCACCCAAAACGGAATATTCTATTATACAATATCGACCGGAGAAATTACGAAGTTATCTAAAGCCAACGGGCTGCATAATATCGGAATTACAGCTTTCGACTATAATCCACAGACTAAAACCGGACTTATCGGTTATGAAAACGGATCTATGGATGTTATTACACCTCAGGAAATCAAATATATTGTTGATATTCCCATTGCTACAGGATATAATGGAGACAAAAAGATCAACCACATTTCCATAACCGGAGATCAGGCTGTCATTTCTGTTGGATATGGAGTTTCCATCTTTAATCTTCAGAATAAAGAATTTGGTGATTCTGCATTTTTCCTGACCGGCGGGGTTTATCAGGCAAGTAATGAAGCCACCATATTCGGTAATAAAGTATATTCTGTAACGGATACAGGTTTGAAAAGCCATCAAATGAATACTACATTTCCTGTATTTTCTACATGGACAACGGAAGCTCCCGGAGCTTTCAAACATATAGATTCAGAATCAGAACTGGTTTTCTCAACGGCTACAGCAGCTTATATTTATAATAACGGTACCCCGACACAACTTCCTACTACTTTTGAAAAAATCAGGGATGTTGTTATTACTTCAAATAGTATTGTGGTTACAGATAACAGAGTATACACCTATGGAATCAATGGAGTATCACAAAATGCGGTAAGTCTTGGTGAAGAATGCAATACTGCATTAACAGCTGGCGGAAAGATTTTAGGAGGAACGGTATTATCGGGAATTAAGGATGAAGGTAACAATACTTTTAAACCTTCCGGTCCTTATTTCAATTTTGCCTATAATATCAATCTTTTTGACAACGGTCAGCTCCTGGTTTCCTCTGGTGCCAGAGCCAATAACTACAACCATCCGTTTATTCAGCCACAAGAACCAGGATTTTATTATTTCAATGGTACGGAATGGATTTATCCTTCATTTTTCAATAAAAGTAATCCCAATCGTCCAACCTTTATCAACGTACTGGATGCTATTATAAGTCCTTATAACAATAATGAAGTACTCTTTACCAATTATACCATGTTGGATAATGGAGTTTACAAAATGAAGTACAATGCTACCAGTAAAGATTTTGAACTGGTAAAATATTATAATCTGGGAGCACAGCCTTACTACAGACGCCCAGTAGGTTTTGCTACAGACGCTCAGAGCAATCTTTTTGTATCATTTGGTTTTAATGATGGAAACCCATCTATGGGAATTTATGATAAAGCAGCTGATGATTTTGTTATCAAAAAATTAGTTCTGGCCAGTGATGGTACTCAAAAACCGGTTTTCCACGAAAATATGTTGTGGACTCCGCTGCCGAGATCCAATAACTTCTGGGTATATGATTATAAAAATGCTCTTAACCTTTCCGATGATTCAGATTATATCCTGGGAACATCTAATGGATTTAACAGTTCAGGAGGAATTTTATCTGTAGCCTTTGATAAGGCTGGTGATGCATGGATTGGTACGGACGGAGGTCTGAGGATCATGTCAAACGCAGCATCAGAAATTAAAAGTGCCCAGCCTAAAGTGGAACCTATAGTGATAGAGCAGAATGGTTTGGGTGAAGAGCTTTTCAGAGAATCAGCAATTCTTCAGATTGCAGTAGATGCAGGTGATTATAAATGGGTATCTGTTGACGGTGGAGGTGTTTACTACCTCTCTTCAGACGGTCAGAGAACCATAAAACATTTTACAAAGGAAAATTCACCACTACCTACCAATAGTGTTACCGATATAAAAGTTGATAAAAAAACAGGTAAAGTATATTTTGTAACATATAATGGTATTGTAACTTATCAGGGCGATGTTGCTGATGTGACATCCAATTTCGGTGATGTTGTAGTATATCCTAATCCTGTTGTGTATTCAAACTTCAAAGGAAAAGTAACGATAAAAGGTCTTGCAGAAAAAACCAATATAAGAATCGTGGATGCTGCAGGAAATGTAGTACACTCTGCCGTTGCACGAGGAGGTTATTATGAATGGGATCTCAATAATCAGAAAGGAACAAGAGTAGCTTCAGGGATTTATTTTGTCCTGATGACGAATGAAGACGGATCTGATAAAGCTACCGCCAAAATAGGAGTGGTTAATTAATGAATTCACAAAACGGTTTTTTACTTTCATTTATCAAATACGGGGAAAATGATGCTGTATTGCATTGTTTTACAGAAGAAGAGGGTTTTCAGAGCTATTTTCTGAAAGGAATTTATTCCAAAAAGAACAAAAAGAAAGCCCTGCTTCAGCCGCTGAGCCAGCTCAATTTTTCAGTTAATCCAGCACGGGGCAACGGAATTCCGACTGTTTCAAAGTTTGAACTGGTAAAAAATAATGACATCTATACAGATATAAAGGTCAATACTGTCATTTTCTTTATCTCGGATTTTCTGAGTCATATTCTTAAGCATGAGAATAAAAATATTCCCGTCTATTCCGGTATTGATCATCTTATCAGTGAGCTGACCAATAGAAATTATCAGGCACATCTTCTGTTTTTACTGGCTTTTTTAAAAATTCAGGGTGTAGCTCCATTATTGAGCGAAGGAAATTTCTTAGATCCGGAAACCGGCACTTTTTCTTCAGGAATAAGCCATCAGCTTTTCAATGAAGAAATTTCAATGGTATGGAAAGAAGCTCTTTGTGCAGAAGATTTTTATGCCACAAAAATCCGTTCTTCATTAAGAAAAGATTTCCTTGACAGTCTTTTGGTGTACTATCATTATCATATCACGGACTTCAAAACTCCGGCCTCACTTGAAATTATACAGCAGATATTTGAATAAACCAGCTTATTGTTTTTCTGCATTATCCGGCATTTCAGTTTCGGATTCTGCCATTTCTTTTTTGGAAAATCTGGGCTGAAGAATCTTAGCAATAAGTCCCGTCCAGCCTGTCTGATGGGAAGCTCCAACTCCACGGCCGTTGTCTCCATGGAAATATTCATAGAAAAGGATATAATCTCTAAAATCCGGATCGGTCTGAAACCTTTCATACTGCCCATGAACCGGGCGTTTACCATTTTCATCCTTTAAAAATATCTTCGCTAGTCTTTTATTTAAAGCATCTGCAATCTGATCAAGGTCTGAATAATTACCGCTGCCCGTAGGATATTCTACCAAAAAATCCGGACTGTAATAGAAGAAAAAACGCTGAAGACTGTCAATAATAAGAAAATTGATCGGAAACCACACGGGGCCGCGCCAGTTGCTGTTTCCGCCAAACAAACCGCTGTCACTTTCTGCAGGGGTATATTTAACAGTAAAATCCGTTTCATTCAGAGTTAAAGTATAAGGATTTCTTTCATACTCTTTGGATAAGGCTCTTACTCCATAATCACTTAGAAATTCATCCGGATTCAACATCCGGTTTAACAGTCTTTTCAGACGATGTCCCCGAAGCAGGGATAAAAGATGTTTTGAATCCTGTCCCTTCACTTCCCATCTTGAAACCAGAGAAGCGAGTTCAGGTTTATTATCCAGTACCCATTTCATTCTTTTTTTGAAATTGGGAAGGTTTTCAATCATTTCATCATCAATAACCTCAACAGCAAACATCGGGATCAGCCCAACGATGGTTCTTAATTTCAGATACATATGAGTTCCGTCACTGGAAGTAATTGCATCATAGAAAAATTCATCCTGCTCATCCCAAAGACTGAAGTTCTCATCTCCCATATTATCCAATGAATGGGCAATCGACAGGAAATGTTCAAAGAATTTCATCGCCATCTCCTCATACACCTTATTGTAAAGGGCCAGTTCCAGGGCAATTCTCATCATATTGAGGGCAAACATAGCCATCCAGCTCGTTCCGTCCGACTGTTCCAGCTGTTCTCCGTTGGGTAAAACAGAATTCCTGTCAAAAACACCGATATTATCAAGTCCCAGGAATCCTCCTTCAAAGATATTATTACCGTTAAGGTCTTTTTTGTTAACCCACCAGGTAAAATTCATGAGCAGTTTTTGGAAAGCACTTTCGAGAAATTCCAGGTCCGGTTTGTCTTTTAAATATTCATCAATTTTAAATACTCTGAAAACCGCCCAGGCATGTACAGGAGGATTCACATCACTCAGGTTCCATTCGTAGGCAGGAAGCTGTCCGTTGGGATGCATATACCATTCAAACAGGAAAAGTTTCAGCTGATGTTTTGCAAAGTCCGGATCTATCAAAGAGAAACTGATGGTATGAAATGCCAGATCCCATGTTGCATACCATGGATATTCCCATTTATCAGGCATTGAAATGATATGCTCATTGTTCAGATGCTTCCAGTCGTAATTTCTTATTGTTTCCCGGGATTTTGGCGGCGGCACTTCGGAAGGGTCACCTTTCAGCCATTTTTCTACATTGTAGTGATAAAACATTTTGTTCCAAAGCATTCCGGCAAAAGCCTGCCTTTGAACCAGTTTTTCATCTTCCGAAGCAATTCCTTTCTGGATTTCTGCATAAAACTCATCTGCCTCTTTCTGTCTTTGTTCAAAAAGGATATCAAAATCTTTAAAAGGCTCTCGAATATCCTTATCTGAAAGTCTGAATTCAAATATCTTCGCTTCTCCATCCTGAAAGTCCTCATCAATAAAGAAAGAAGCTTTGGTTCCTGCATTTTGCGGATTTACAGACTGGGAATTTCCCGTCATCACAAAATTATTGATCCCGTCTTTACAGTATTTTGAATCATTAGAACATTGATAAAGCTTTTCATTATTGGTTTCATTATTACAAAACAAGGTCTTTAAGGACTGTTTTGCATATACATTTTTAATCTCAATATCCTGATGATTGACTTTAATATGATCAGCATCTTCCGCAGACAATTGGGGTTTATAATCATCATATCCCCAGTTCCAGGTATTTCTGAACCAAACTGTCGGTAAGATGACCAGACATGCTTCTTTTTCAGATTTATTGATAATTGTTAATCTTACAAGAATATCATTCTGACTTTCTTTTGCATATTCTATAAAAATATCAAAATAGTCATTCTGATCAAAAATTCCTGTGTCAATCAGCTCATATTCCGGATCCTCTTTTCCTCTTTCAGCATTTATTTTTACAAGCTGCTCATAAGGAAATGCATTCTGAGGGTACTTGTACAGCATCTTCATATAAGAATGGGTAGGAGTAGAATCAAGATAATAGAAATATTCCTTTACATCTTCACCATGATTCCCTTGTCCGTTGGTGAGTCCAAAGAACCGCTCTTTCACCATTTTGTCCTTTTTATTCCAGAAACCTACAGAGAATACAAGTTTCTGAAGATCGTCACAGATTCCGCATATCCCTTCTTCACCCCAACGGTATGTTTTGGCTTCTGCGGTATCGTGGCCTGTGTAATTCCAGGCATCTCCGTCTTCACTGTAGTCTTCCCGAACGAGCCCCCATTCACGGTTGCTTACATAAGGGCCCCATTTTTTCCATGAAATATCTGAAATTCTCTGTTTTTCCAACATAAACGATAATTATGAGTAGTGAGTAATATTTAATTCCGTTTCAAGTTCTAAAAAACAACCTCAAAAACTTTAAACCTTGAACATTAAACTTTGAACTTCGAATTCCTTTATCCTCCGGTAGAAAAACTCTCAAACGTAGTCATTCCACCATCCACGAAAATGCTTGTTCCGGTAATATAATCTGCAAGGTCACTGGCAAGAAATGCAGCTAAATTTCCGATATCCTGCGGTTGTCCGATCCTGTTATAAGGAATAAGGTTGAGAAGAGAATTAAGAGCTTCCGGAGTATCCCATGCATTCCGGTTAATCGGCGTCTGAATCGCTCCCGGACAAATGGAATTGACACGGATTTTGTCCGCACCATATTCCTGAGCAAGCGTTTGCATCAACATTTTGATTGCCCCTTTACTGGAAGCGTAATTAGCATGACCCGCCCACGGAATAATTTCATGGACTGAACTGATATGAATAATTTTCCCACAGGCAACAGAGCGGGAAGTGTCGATTCCTCTTCGCAGAAATTCTTTAATGGCTTCTCTGGCGCATAGAAATTGTCCTGTCAGATTAACTCCTATGACAGCATTCCATTGGTCAAGAGTCATTTCAGTGAATTTTGCGTCTTTCTGAATCCCTGCATTATTGATCAGAATATCTACAGTCTGGTACTCAGCAATGACATCCTGAAACATTCTGATGACCTGATCTTCTTTGGAAACATCACATTGGTAGGTCATTCCTTTCCCTCCGGCATCCGTTATTTCTTTTAAAACAGCTTTAGCTTCATCCGTAGATCTTTCTGAGGAATGGTTGACAATGACTGTTGCTCCTGCTGCCGCCAATGATTTTGCAATTCCTGAACCGATTCCACTGGAAGCTCCTGTGACTACTGCCACCTGATTCTGAAGTGATATTTCCATGTTTTGTAATTTGATGTTACTCAAAGTTATGGAAAGATATCAGCAGATAAAAAATTATGATTTTAAAATTTTATTAAAGTTTTTTGTACATCAGATATTGAGGTCCGCTTCTTCCGATTCTGGTCTTACCGTCATAAATGTATCCTGCCTTAAGGTAAATATGGTAAGCAGAATCGTTTTTCTGATTGACGGCCAATACAATTTCATCGCAGGTTTTAAAGTAGTTTCTGACAAAATCACTTACTTCAAGCATCGCCGCTTTTCCAATTCCTTTGCCCTGCATCCCGGGATTCACAGATAAGGATCGTAACAACGTTGAGTTTTCATTATCAGTAAGTTCCAGTTTATCTTTCCCGAAATCAAGGACAAAAAAGCCTGCAGGCTGATCGTTGTAAAATATAGTCACGGGAAATGCATCGTTATCATCCCTCTCACTGATGCTTTGCAAAGCCTGTTGAGCAGTCGCTGTAAATCTCATCTGATTTTCATCCAAAGCATAGCTGACCCCGGAAAGATCTTCTGGTTTAAAGAATTCTAAATGTATCATAATATTAGTGATGGTAAATATCTTCATACATTACCCCTGCACGGATTTCCACGGGAAGCTTATTTTCCTCCGGAACAATCGGGCAGTTGTAATCATAAGCATTATAAGCACAGAACGGATGGTAAGATTGATTAAAATCAAGCACAATGGTATTTCCTTTCGGGATTTTAAGATCCATATATTTCCCTCCTCCGTAGGTTTCTTTTTCATTGGTTGCATCACGGAACGGAAGGAAAAGATAGTCTTTGTATTTTTCCTGTTTGATCAGATCCAGGCTTTGGTATAACGTTACAGTATACGGCTTGCCATCTAATATAAAGGTTGCTTTTCCATATTCCTGATACGTTTTTGTTTTCCCTGAAGACGTAGGAAGATCAAAGGGTTTTGTATCTTCTGATTTTACAAATTGCGCAGTAACTCTGTATTTAGCATCAAAAGGGAAGAAAGGATGTCCTTTAAAATTTTTAAAATTATCACCTCTTAATGGAGTTTCCTTTGGGTTAAGATATTCTGCATTGAGTTCTTTCTGAAACTTCTGAACCTCTTTCTCTTCCTTTGACATCTTTTTCTGAGAAAAAACCCATAGAGGAAGCAGTAAAAAGAGTATGATATATTTTTTCATGAATTTAAAATTATAAGTAAAGCTATTGTTTATGAGATTATTTTAATAGTTCATTTTATTATAATGTAAAGTAAAAATCTTTTGATTCGCAATAAGCAACTTCTCCGTTAGATTTCATACGTTCCCAAACTTTGATCCGAGCTTCTTCCCAGTTATTATTTCCTCCTTCAGAAATAATACGTTTCATAAATAAATTTTTACAATGTAAAATCATCGCTCTTGAAATTCCTTTTCCTAAATAATATTTTTTTGAATCTGGAAACAAATCAACGACTTTCAAATCATTGCCATTTTCCATTTCTCGGAGGATAAAACTAAACTTGTCATGCTCTTCTTTCCCTTTCTCCCAAATTTCAAAAATTAATATATTAACATCATGGTCTTCTGAATATACTTGTTGAAAACTATATAAAAAAGAATAATTTATTTCATTTTTTGAAGTGTAGAGAATGCTTGTCATTTAATCGTAAATTAATATTTTTTCAACTCCTTTATCATAGTATGCTTTTCATTAATGTACTCACATATTATTTATAATTGATTTTGTGATTCAACTCTAAAGGATTATTTTCTTCAAGAATGGATTTTTGCGCTTCTCTGATCATTTCATTCATATCTTTTTCATTTCCCTGAGGATCTGTAAATATAACTTTTTTGGCGGTTTTGGTATTCCAGGGGTCATTATAATATGATTTTCCTAGCTGCTCATATTGTGTCCAGTCGATTTTAATTGTTTTTGTCCTTACATCAAACCAATTGCTGCCTTTTTTTACCTGTATTAAATTGAATGAGTAATCATGTTCTGTATCTTCAATGGAAATGATTAAACCAGGTAATCCATTGAAAATATAGGGACCATCATTAAAAGGCAATTCCGTCGTAAACCAAGCAATCCAGTTTCTACCACCATAACTAACTTCTGCTTTTTGCGATTTATATTTTCCAATAGTTTTTTGTTCCGGTATGATTTTCCAATTGAGCTGTTCATCAATCGGTAGAAATAATTTTCTCTATTTTTTTATTAAGGATATCTTTTTTAATATAAAATTGATTTTCAACCCCCATTATATAGCCTCCACTTTTATTAATAAGCTTTAGGGAATCAGCATTTCTGGACATGGAATCTCTAAAAATAGAAGTATTATTCTCCAAATCCAAAATCATATTTTCAGTATTAATATTTTCAGGTTTTTCCTTACTTGTTCTATATTTAGCCTCATAAATAAAGCTAAACTTTTGTGAAAAAATAGATGTTGATAGTAGTAAAAAAAATAAAATAAATTTCAATTTGTGTGGTATTTTCATAGAATCTATCGTTATTTGAGATTAATTAGATATTAATATTTTTTTTATTGAATTTATACTTTCAGAAAAAAATTCTAAATATCCTTTTTTTTCAAATGCTCTTCTCAATCCATCATTATAAAACCAAATTTCTGTAATAACATCATTTTTCTTTTCGATATGACTGCCGTCTAACTTGTTAGCAATTTTTGAAATTTCAAAAATTTTATTTTCTGAAAGCACATATTCTTTAGATATTATTTGATATGCTCTATCTATTAAATACCACTTATCATCAATATTTTTAACAGCATAAGGAAAAGTATCTCTAAGTGCTATAAACTTTTAAACTACTACTCATTTTATCGATTTTTAAGACTATTTATGTTTAAGATTCTGTATTCTTAACTTTAAGCAATTTAAGGAATCATGGTCATATTTAAGACTAAATTTCTTTTAAAAAGACAAAAATCCTAACTTTAAAGTTAGGCAATCTAATCTTTTTCTGAGAAAAAACCCATAGAGGAAGCAGTAAAAAGAGTATGATATATTTTTTCATGAATTTAAAATTATAAGTAAAGCTATGAATTTTCATTCCAACAAAAGTTAAAATTGTAATAAAAAATATAATCCTGTTTTAAATAAAATTAACCTCTGATAATCTAGCATACTTTTTGAAAAACAAAGCTCATGGACAGAAAAAGCTTCATAAAGACCAGTGTTCTGGCAATATCAGGATTTTATTTTCTTCAATCCGAATTATTTCATGCAGCGGAAAGAAGAAACAATCAGACCTTTGAAAACAACGATGTTCCGATTGTTATTATTGGCAGTGGATATGGCGGAGCGGTTTCAGCTCTGCGTCTTTGTGAAGCCGGAAAAAAAGTAGTGCTGCTGGAGATGGGTCTTAACTGGGAAAAAGCAGGAATTCCGTTTTCCAATCTGCTGAAACCCGGAAAAAGCTCTGCATGGCTGAAAAACAAAAGCATTGCTCCCTTTATGAATATTTTTTCTCTGACTCCTTTTACCGGAACTCTGGACCGTCTGGATTTTGATCATATTAAAATCTGGGTAGGAAGAGGGGTTGGCGGAGGTTCTCTGGTGAATGGCGGAATGGCTGTCACTCCCAAAGAAAGCTATTTCAGAGAGGTTTTCCCTGATCTTGATGCTGAAAAGTTTTATAATCATTATTTTCCTCTGGTACGGGAAGAACTCAGGGTAAATGTTATTGATGAACAGTTTCTGAAAGACTGTCCTTACTATAAATTCACCCGGGTAGGTGAAGCAGAAGCTCACAAAGCTGGCTTTAAAACCATTCGGGTTCCCAATGTGTATGATTTTAAATATATGGAAAAAGAGTTCAGAAATGAAGTTCCCCGCTCTGCTCTCAATACTGAAGTGATCTATGGAAATAACCACGGAAAAAACAGTTTAGATAAAACCTACCTCAGAAAAGCACTGGAAACAGGAAATTTAGAAATTCTTGACCTTCATCGGGTCCAGACCATTCAATTGAACGATGACAAAAGCTATACATTGAATGTCCAGCAGATTGATACTTCAGGTACTTTGCTTACTAACAAAGTCTTTACCTGTAAAAAACTGATTCTTTCTGCAGGAACAATGGGCACTTTACAACTTCTGTTACAATCTCATGCAGAGAACGGATTTCCCATCCATGAAAAGATTGGTAAAAACTGGGGAAATAACGGAAATTTTATGACGGGGAGAAACTGGGTGAAGCCTTTGTCTGGTGGCACCGGAGCTAAGCAATCCACCATTCCGGTGGGAGGAATTGACAACTGGGATGATCCAGAACATCCGTTTTTCACAGAAATAGCTCCTCTGCCCATGGGAATGGATGTGGCTACTGCTTTGTATCTGCTCATCAACAGGGTTGATAAAAAGGGAGAAGTTGCTTATCATAAAGCCAGCCAATCCCTGACATTAAACTGGGATGAAAGCAATACCGCTAAAATGAGAGAAAATGCCCAATATTTTATCCGTAAAATGAATAAGGCTAATGGCGGTACAAGAAGCCATTTACTTTTTAATAATGGTTTTGGAGCAGATATCTGTTATCATCCGCTTGGAGGGTGTGTCCTTGGTGAAGCTACCAACGAATATGGAAAGCTAAAAGATCATGAGAATCTATATGTACTGGACGGATCTTTAATTCCGGGAACCATTGGTGTGAATCCGTTTGTAACTATTACGGCTATTGCAGAATATTGTATTGAAAACCTTATTAAACAGAATGAATTTGCCTGAAATTAAGACATTGTCTTCACATTCTTAAGATAGTTCCGAATATCATCCTCCAGCTTTGACGGATAGATAAAATGAAGCTTTTCAGCCAGTGAAGTTCCCAACTCATGAACCAGATCTGCATAGGCAAACAATGCATTCCAGTTTTCTTCAATATCGCTGCCGGAGAAAGTTTTTTCCACTTTATTCCATAAATCAGATGAGAGATATTTTTTGAAGAGTCTTCCATGTTTATTGGTTGTGATCATGTTCCAGTTATAATTTCCAGCAATATACCATTCAATTAAGGGAACAAGATAATCTGTACGAAGAATATTTTCGGACATAAATTTGGCGTAAAAAATATCTCCACGCTTCAGGCACTTTGCCACATAGGTTGTATCCCACCAAAAATCATTCATCAGCTGCTGAAATTCTTTTTCCGTCGGCTGCTGAATCATTATTGACTGATACGTTGGCAGTTTAAGATTTTCAGTCAGATCATCTTTATCTATTAAAACTTTATAGCCAACATCCCAATCTTCGGGAAGGTTTTCCTGATTGATTTCTTCAATAAATTCCGATACCTGATACAGCTTAAAATCCACTTTTACATGATCTTTATATAAGACCATTTTCATAGCATGCTTCCCGTCAAAAACACGATCATCTTCTTCAATCATGGAAATAGGCTCACCAAAAAGGCTGATCCATTCATTTCCCGATTCATAAGATGTTCTGTTTTCAAAAACAAGCTCTATATCAAGATCACTGAAATCATCTACCGGAGCATAAGGGTTTACCAATGAGCTGGTCAGGAGAACAGCCCGGATATCAGGATTGTTTTCAGCCCAATGAATAATCCGTTCCAGCTTTTCTTCCCTTACTTTCATATTAATAATTAATAAGACTCTGATATTTTGACACGATACACATCAGAAGAGTTTCTTTTAATTGATTCTACAAAAAAGCCACCTTCCTCAGGAATAACTTCTTTCAGATCAAAACTTTTGCAGTCTTTTGGCAGCCCGGAAAAGATCAGGGTAAACCAAAAGTCTTTCATAAAGGGAACCGGTGTCCAGTATGGGGAAATTGAAATGTTTTCCGCATGAATCATTTTGCTTCTATGCTCAGACTGATTGTCAAAAAGATAGGTTGAATGCCAGATTCTGATCAGGTTTCCTAAGAATGGAGATGCCGGAAAGCAACAGTGTACAATAACCTGGCTCTCCTCTTCTGTTTTCGCCTGAAGAGATTCAAGGAGTTCCTTGGCAATGACTGGTTTTACAATTACTTCTTCCACCTTTTTATAAGTAATAAGTAATGAGCAATAAATAATAGGATTACTTATTGCTCATTATGGATGTTAATATTCTAATTCTAATTTTTCTTTGGTGTAATTTCTTACTTCCTGAGTCAGTTCAGGGTTATCAGCCAGTTTTTGACCATAGGAAGGAACCATTTCAAGCAGCTTTGCTTTCCATTCTCCATGCAGTTTTTCAGGGAAGCATTTTTCCAGCACATTCAGCATGGCATATACGGCTGTGGATGCACCCGGTGAAGCTCCCAGCAGGGAAGCAATCGTTCCACTCTTGTTTACGACCACCTCAGTTCCGAATTCCAGTTTACCACCTTCTTTTTCATCTTTTTTGATGATCTGAACTCTCTGTCCTGCTACTTTCAGTTCCCAGTCTTCTTCTTTAGCATCTTTGATAAATTCTCTCAAATGCTGCATTCTCTGAGACTTTGTCATCGCAACCTGCTGAATCAGATATTTTGTAAGCGGAATATTATGCCACCATGCTCCAAAAAGTGACCTTAAATTCTTCGTATTTACACTTTCAGGAAGGTCAAGATAACTTCCTTCTCTTAAAAATTTGGTTGAGAATCCTGCAAAAGGTCCGAAAAGAAGCGCTTTTTTTCCATCAATAATCCTAAGATCAAGGTGTGGAACAGACATTGGCGGAGCATCTACCGTAGCCTGAGTATATACTTTAGCATGGTGCTTTTCTACCAGTTCCTGATTATGACTTACCAGCCACTGCCCTGAAACCGGGAAGCCTCCGTATCCTTCACTTTCTTTAATATCTGAGCTGTCCAGTAGGGGAAGCGCGTATCCTCCCGCACCGATAAATACAAAATCTGCTACCACTTCCTGTTTGTGGCTATGGATTCTGTCTTTCACTTTCATTTCCCATGTACCGTTTTCTCTAGGGCTGATATCTTTTACTTCGTGGTATAAGAAAACCTCAACATTAGAATCTTCCAGAAGATGTCTTCCCATTTTTCTCGTCAATGTTCCGAAGTTTACATCTGTTCCCATATCCATCTTCGTTGCTGCCATTACTTCAGACTGATTTCGTTTACTCATTACCAGAGGAATCCATTCTTTCAGTTTTTCGTGATCTGTAGAAAATTCCATTCCTGAAAAAAGAACAGACTCTGCCATTTTATCGTGGCGTTTTTTAAGGTATTCAGCATCTTTTTCTCCGAATACCAGACTCATATGAGCACAGGAATTGATAAATTCTTTAGGTTCACGGATATATCCTTTGGTAATCAGATAGGACCAGAATTGTTTTGAAATTTCAAACTGCTCTGCAATGCTTTCGGCTTTGGTAATATCAATAGATCCGTCCGGTTTTTCAGGGGTATAGTTGAGCTCACAAAAAGCGGAGTGGCCTGTTCCGGCGTTGTTCCATGCAGCTGTACTTTCTTTGGCAAACCTTCCGAGTCTTTCGAAGATAGCAATTTCAAGATTTGGATCAAATTCATGAAGCAGCGTTGCTAAAGTGGCGCTCATGATTCCGCCGCCTATCAGTACAACGTCGTATTTAGGTTTCGGTGTTCTGCTTGTAAGCGATTGTGACATAATTTTAAAATTTTACTTCAAATTTCGGGAAAAGTTTTAAAAATCAGCACGATTTAATCCGTTATTTTTTTGTTCAAAAGACTTCTTGAGTACACAACAAAAAACCATGGAAAATTTCAATAAAGTACCATTGAAATGATTGATAATATAAAATAGCAGTACGGGTCGCTGCCAGGATTAGTCAATAAAAAAACTTAAGCATTTACTGCCTAAGTTTTTCTATGTATGTTTAACGGGCTTTTATTCCAGCTCCATTTTAATTCAATTTTGCGGTCAGTTTTTTAAACTGCTTTTCAGCATTTTTACCTTCATACAAAATAGCATATACCGTATCAATAATCGGGAGTTTAAGGTTTTTCTGTTTCGCTGTCTTATAAATGGAATCTGCTGCGTAATATCCTTCTGCTACCATGTTCATGGACTGAATGGCAGACTTCACGGTATATCCTTTTCCGATCAGGTTTCCAAGGTTTCTGTTTCTTGAGAAAAGTGAATACGCCGTTACCAAAAGGTCACCCAGATAGGCACTTTCGTTCACATCTCTTGGTGCTTCATAAATCGCTTCCAGGAAAGTTTCCATTTCACGGATTGCGTTGGAAACAAATACGGCTGTAAAGTTATCTCCATATCCTAATCCACTGGCAATTCCTGCTCCGATGGCAAAAATGTTCTTAAGGATCGCACTGTATTCATTTCCTAAAATATCTTTGCTTGTATGCACTTTGATAAAATCTGAGCTGAATATTCCTTCAAGTTTTTCAGCAGTTTCATCTTCTACTGCCGCAATCGTAAGATAAGAAAGTCTTTCCATGGCTACCTCTTCGGCATGACAAGGTCCTGCAATAACAGCCTGGTTTCTGAAGCCAATTTTAAATTCATCACGCAGATAATGCGCCACCACATCATTTACTTTTGGGATAATTCCTTTAATCGCAGAGATAAAGATTTTATCTGAATAATCACATGTCATCTTATCCAGAGTATCGGACAGGTAAATAGATGGTGTTGCCAGCACAATAACATCACAGGCAGATACCAGCTCGTTAATATCTGTTGTCAGTTTTAAACTTTTAAGATTAAAATGTGCCGCCGTAAGATAGGTTGGGTTATGCCCGCGCAGCTCGATAGCTCCTTTTACAAATTCATTTCTTACGCACCAGTGTACAACTTTACAGTTTTCAACAAGCATTTTTACGATAGCGGTTGCAAAACTTCCGCTTCCTACAACTCCTACAGAAATATCCTTTTTATTCTTTTTTGGATTCGAAGATTCTGAAATAATTTTCTTTTTAGCCATAATTGGAATGTGAACTGCAAAGATATTAAAACAAAGACGTAACGCGGGCTTTGAAACTATGATAAAAGCCATTTTCTGAAAAAATTAACACTTCAACACAATTAAATAGTTAATTAGCCGTTAAATACAGAAAAAACTGAATTTTAAATAAAAATAACTTACAAAACTTATTTTTATTTAAATTTGCAGCTTCAAAACCGTTTTAAATTGACTAAGAGAAGAAATATGAAAAAATTTCTAAGCAGCAAGAAGAACGTAAACATTCTCCTGGGAGGACTTTTACTAGTAGTTTTTGCACAGGGTGTCTTCATTGCCAAGCTCTTTTCTGAAAGAGATGACAAAACCTACGAAGTGAACCTTGTAAAAATAAACACTGAAAAAGACAGTGTAGATTATCTAAAAATGAAAACTGATCTTACTCTTGTAGATCAGACAGTTGCCCAGCTCAACTCCTTCCTGAAGTCCAAAGACATTACCAACGAAAAGCTGATGATGCTCAGCCAGGACAGTATTTCCAATTCTATTTATCTTTCCAAGCAGGCTAACCGATACAGCCAGTATCTGATGGATCTTCAGAAAAAACTGATGCAGGTTCCTCTAGGAATGCCTACTGACGGCTATATTTCGTCCAATTTCGGGATAAGAAAAAATCCTATCCCGTTCAAAACTGTTTTTGCTTCGGTAAAATCTGGTGCAGCGACTGAGACAAAGCCAGCTGCCGTTGCAGCTGCAAAACCAGAAGTAAAAGCCGAACCCGTTGAGAAAATTGTAGAGCTTACTGACAGCTATGGAAATAAAAGAGAAGTAAAAGTGATGGTTACTCCGAAAGCAACTCCTGTGGCTGCTGCTCCAGCTCCTTCAACCACGAAAACTGTTGCGAGTACTGCTACAAGAACTACCATTGCTGAAAAAAACAACCCACCAGCTGAGGCTGATCAGATGCAGTTTCATAAAGGACTGGATATTGCTGTTGCCTATGGTTCTGATGTAAGAGCTGCCGCTGCCGGAACAGTCATTTTCTCCGGACAAAAAGGAGGCTATGGAAACTGTGTGATTGTTTCTCACGGAAACGGACTGGCCACACTATACGGACATTTATCTGAACTTGTTGCTAAGGTGAACGATAAAGTAAAAGTAGGCCAGGTCATTGCAAAATCCGGAAACTCCGGACGTTCTACAGGACCTCATCTTCATTATGAAGTACACAAAAACAATACTCCGATTAACCCGAAATTGTTTATGAATCTATAAAAAGAAAACTGTCTCATGTGAGGCAGTTTTTTGGTTTTAAAAATTAAAGTATTCATTTAGAGGTCTTTTTTAAACACGAAGAACACGAATAGTTCCACGAATATAACGAATCACGAATATAATTCTCATGATCATCGATCTGCATAATCTGAAAAATCTGTGAGAGGTTATTTTAACGCAAAGTTTTTAATTTGCTTTCTTTTGAGTCTAAGGAGGCAAAGTTGGAATCAGCACGCTGATTTAACTAAGCGTTGAGGATATTCATTGTTAATTCTTATGATATAAAAAACAGCTGCTAATGCAGCTGTTTTTTTACTTTAAGATTTTAAGCGTTGCTTTCGGATGGGTGAATGTACCGTCCGGACCTGCAATATTCGAGTAGATGATATTTTTATTATAATCCTGAATATGGGTTACATTGAAACCAAGGTGTGGCTCATGCCAGTAGACCATAAAAACATTTTTTGCTACTTCTACGGCAGTATATTCTACAGTATCTGTACTGTTTTTTGAACTTCCGGCTGTTCCTGTGAATGTCATGGTTTTATTATCTTTAAAATCAAGAACGAATTTAACTTCTCCAAAGTCCACTTCCACTTTATGTCCGATTGCCGGATAGGGTGATTTCAGATCCCAGTCCATTTCTTTAAGATAAACCTTTACTCCCATTTCCAATTCTTCTTTTCCAGGCAGATCAGGATATTTTTTTACCATGAAATCTACAATTGCAGCTGTAGTTTTGTTCTCTGTTACTGCCTGCTTGTAATTTTCCAGATAACCTTTCACAAAATCAAGAGACTGTGGTGATGTAGACAATTCTGCAAAATGAGAAGGAATAACTTTTTCCGGTTTCAAACCTTTCATAGCATCAATCTGTCCTATCCATTGATCAATGGCTTTTACATTCTGAGTGTCTGCCATCCAGAGATGTGAGCCAACAGAAACTGAAATCCCGCCTGCAATGGTTTTGATGGACGGAATCCAAAGAAAGCTATGTGCAGGATCTTCAGGATTTTGTCTGATTTCAATTTTATTTCCTTCAAGATCAGGAATTGAAGTAACTGCTTCTGGAATTATAATTTCCGATGGTGCATCTGCCTTCAGTTGTGGTTTCCA
The DNA here is from genome assembly GCF_005503635.1 of Chryseobacterium sp. 2VB. Lineage (NCBI taxonomy): Bacteria > Pseudomonadati > Bacteroidota > Flavobacteriia > Flavobacteriales > Weeksellaceae > Chryseobacterium > Chryseobacterium sp. 2VB. The sequence continues at coordinate 96,112 of NZ_SCNC01000007.1, read as the reverse complement.
GATTCCCATTTTATCATCTTTTGAAGCTGATATAAGATAAGCAGTCTGTGCCGTTGAGATAATTTTAGCATTGGGAAAAGCTTTTTTAATCACATCCAATCCAAAATAAAAATCAGGATCACTGTGAGAAATAAAGACTGTTTTCAGGTTCTTTCCAGTTGCTTTTATTTCTTTTACCAGCTGTTCTGCATACTGTTTCTGAAACTGAGCATCTATCAATATGGCTTCTTTATCTCCATAAATAATGGTAGATGTAATAGGAAAAATAGCTTTGGTTCCCGAATTATAAACTTTCACTTTAAGATTCCCAGCAAATATGCTGATAAATCCTAACAGTGCTAATACCGACCATAATTTTTTTTGTATCATCTCTGTTCTTTTATAGATTAGTAAGCTGCTGTGAAACGTTCACGGATATGATTGTTCTGTTCCAATTCATCTACCAGCACTACCGCTACATCTTCTACAGAAAGACGGCTTCTTCCGTTTTCATCAAATACCGGAGTTTCCAGTGATGTTCTGTATTTTCCTGTTCTTTCTCCTACATTAGCCTGATTCATTTCGATAGCAGGGCTGAAGAATGTCCAATCCAACGTATTATTCTCTTTGATCTTGTTTAAATAATCTCTTGCCGCTGTTGCCCCTGGTTTATAAGCTTCCGGGAAATCAGGAGTATCTACAATCTGTACGTTATCCGGTGTGTAAAGGCTTCCTGCTCCACCTACTACAATCAGTCTTTTTACTCCCGACTGTTCTACAGCTTTTTCAATGTTCTCGGAACCGTTTAAAAAATCGTTGTAAAGGTTAGGGTTGGTCCATCCTGCATTGAATGTACTGATTACCGCATCACTTCCTTTCAATGCCTCAGCCAGTTCGTTTACATTGTTTACATCAACACTTTTTGCAGTTACATTTTCCTGTGTTTTCACTTTTGATGCATCTCTTACCAATGCTTCTACCACATATCCTCTGTCTGCTAATTCTGATACTACGTGTGCTCCTACAAATCCTGTTGCACCGATTACTGCTACTTTTTTCATAATGTTTTATTTTTATTTAAATTGTAATAAATTTTGTTACATTTAAGGCTAAAAAATTTTTATTCAAACTGGTCAGTGAATTCCTGTAGTGACTTGTCTCCTAAAAAGTTTACAACCAATTGATGTGTTTCTTCAAATAGTGTCTTTAAATGATTGTTGATCTCTTTTCCAACACTGCATGCCGGATTGGGATTCTGATTTTTTTTACCTAATACTTCTGTATTTTTTACTGCTTTATAGATCTCAGAAATAGTGATCGTTTCAGCATTCTTTGCAAGCTGGCTTCCTCCTTCTTTTCCCTGTCTGCTGATAATCAGGCCTGCTTCTCTCAATACGCTGATCTCCTTTCGGATAATCACCGGATTCACATTGATACTACCGGCCATCCAGTCAGAAGTAAGCCACTCCTGAGGACTTTTCGCCAATAATGTCATAATATGTACTGCCGTAGCAAATCTTGTATTGTTCATTGTAATTACAGGGCAAAGATACACATTTTTTAAATGTAACAAAATTTATTACAGTTAAATTTTTCTTAAAGGATTAATTTATCCAGATCCAGTAACAGATAATTGATATTCTGATTAATGGTACGGGTTGCCGACTGCATCTGATTCAGCATGGCTGCACGGTTGTGAAGATCATCTGCTCTATAAAAACCTCCATCACTGAAAATCACAGATTTATCCGCCGCTTCCTTACTATCATCAAACTGGTAATGCAGCCACCTCTGTTTCATATTCCCGATAATGGAATGCTCTTCTTTATTGGAAAACTTTTTCTCTGTGTACATATACCAGATAAAGGGGGGAAAATTGGGCGACTCCAGTTTTTCTCTCCAGATATCTCTCAAAAGATTTCTCTGGTGGATAAATTCTACTTTTTTACCTTTAGGATTAAGGGTAGCTAAACCAAAACCTGCTCCCAGAACCCCTCCGCCTATATCGATGGCATTACTCCAGCCTTGATCATGTACAATTCCTCCTGCTATTGAAGCTGCTGCTCCTGCAACAATTGAATATAAAATAAGCTTATTATTTCTTGATGAATTTAAGTTATCCACATAATTTCCAATCTGGGCTACTCTTTCTCCTTCACAGTCAAACTCTGCGGCTACTGCATCCAGTTCCGTAAGAGCAATCGTTATTTTGCTGTTTATTTTTGTCTTCAATTGTAAAACCTTAACCTGGGAAGCAAGGGATGAATCTTTTTTAAGATCAATAATCTGATGAACTTCATCCAGATTATCCAGTGCGTTTAAGATAAGAATACTCTGGTCAGAAAAAACCTCTTTTAATTCTTTGTTGGCTGCTAAAATAGAATCTGAATTATAAGACGGAAGTTTGTTGCTGTAGTTATATTTGAACGGCGCTTTACAGTAGCTGTCTTTCAATGTGAGAATATTCTGTTGAATAGCCTGATTCTTCCTGGAAACACAGGAAGTAAGAAGCCCGAAAACAATCAATAGGTAAAAAAGTTTTTTCATTCAGTGATTTTTTGTGTTATCAGGTATATTGCAAAATAAATTTCTCCATTTTCACAATTCTCCTATACGAATATAATACAAATAAAAAAATTTACCTGAAATCAGGTAAATTTTTAATCTATTTTTAAGAAGGATTATTTAATATCCAGCAGTTCAACTTCAAAAACGAGCGTACTGTTAGGCCCGATTTCTTTGCTGATTTCCTGATCTCCATACGCTAAGTGCGGAGGAATAATCAGTCTCCATTTGCTGCCAACAGGCATTAGCTGAAGCGCTTCCGTCCATCCGGAAATAACTCTGTTTAAAGGGAAAGATGCAGGTGTACCTCTTTTTACAGAACTGTCGAATACTTTCCCTGAAATAGTAGTTCCATGGTAATGGCATTTTACAGTTGATTTGGGTCCTGGTTTCGGGCCGTCGCCTTCTGTAATGATTTCATACTGCAAGCCGCTTGGTAACTGCACAACGCTTTCTCTTTTACCATACTCTTCCATATATTCTTTACCGTCTTTCAGGTTCTTTTCTGCTAATTCCTTTTTGCGTTTAAATAACATATCTGCTACTCCCATATTATAATTTTTTACAAAGATAAGGCTTTTTGGGTTTGGAAGATGGGAGCAAGATAAGCGAAGTTTAAAAGCCGGAAGTATTTTCCTCTCAAAGAAAATGACTTTAATTCATTCTCATTAAAAATAAATAAACACTAATAATCAACAAGTTAAAAATATTATTTTTCAATATTCATTAATCATATAGTCTTACATTTTTGATTTTCAAAGAGCTTTTCCACAAAATTCAAACAATTGTAATACTTATTTAACACAGATTTCGAAACTTGGCGTTATAATTGGATTTTAAAAACTAAATGCCAAATCCACTAAAATATAATAAGAAGTTTGATGAACTGAATGAAGAGGAAAAAAAGCTTCTGGAAATCAATAAAAAAACAATAGCAGATTTTGTTGAACAATCCTCTTCCATCAGCGATGTCAACTATGCTACCAGAAATGCCCATGCCAAAACGTATGCGGCAGCAAAAGGTACATTCCACATAGAACCTGATATTCCGGAATCACTGCAGCCTTTTTTTGATAAGGAAAAATTTGATCTGACTATACGGTTTTCCAATGCTCAGCTGAAAATTAAGAATGCAAAAAAAGATATTCCGGCTTATGGCTTTGCCGTGCAGATCAAGGATGAAAGCGGTGGGCTTCTTGCCAATTATCCATTGGTGAATTTTCCCCTGTTTCCTATGAATTCTGTTTCAAATTTTTTGAAACTGTTTACTGCAGTCAACAGATTTTACACCAAAAAATGGAGCAGTTTGTTTACACTGCTGCTTCAGATGATTAAAATAACTCCTTCCCTGCTAACAGCTGATATGGTTCGTAATATGATTAAACTCCTTCGTAAAAGAAATGATTTTATTCTTTCATTCGACTATCATTCTATAGGAGCTTACCGGCTTGGAGATCATATCATCAAAATAAAACTGTCTCCTCAATCTGTGGATAAGAACATTGGAAAAAAACAAAAGGTCAAGGATTCTTTAAAAAATTATCTTCAAACCCATGACTTTACTGCAGATGTCCTGATACAGATATGTTATGACCTGAAAGACCAGCCTGTCAACAAACTGAATGTGGAGTGGAAAAATTCTCCTTTTATCAAAATCGGTGAGGTTACAATAAATAAAGGCTCTCTGCTGGATGAGCGGAACTGTACAAATGAGCTGTTATCATTCAATCCTTTTGAAAGTAAGATATTCTTTCAGCCTGTGGGAAAAATACAGAAACTGCGAGATGAAGCGTATAAAGTTTCTGTGCAGACCAGAAGGAAAATTAATAAGTTACTGCATGGGAAAAACAGTTAAAATAATGATGACTGACGAGTTATGAATGATGAATTTTTGCATGTGATGTGAAAAAGATTGATCCAACTGAAAATAAAAGACTGTTGGCATAACAGTCTTTACATTTTATTTAAACTTTCGGTCTTCTTCCCGGATAGCCAGATCATTGATGCTTGCGTATCTTTTCGCCATCAGTCCGTTCTCATCAAACTCCCAGTTTTCGTTTCCGTATGCCCTGAACCAGTTTCCCTCTTTGGTCTGATATTCATATTCAAAGCGAACGGCAATACGATTGTCGGTGTGTGCCCAATATTCTTTTTTAAGATGATAATGAAGTTCTTTTTCCCATTTTTTCTGAAGAAAAGCTACAATTTCTTCTCTTCCATTCACGAATGTATCTCTGTTTCTCCATTCGCTGTCAATGGTATATGCTTTGGAAACCTTTTCGGGATCCTGACTGTTCCAGGCATCTTCTGCCAGTTGAATTTTTTCCAGTGCCGTTTCAAGAGTGAAAGGCGGAAGCGGATGTTTCTGTTCCATAACTTATTGTATTAAATTGGTAACTATTTTTTTTGATTTTTCAATGAGTTCATTGGATTTAAAAAGCTGGCTTTCTATGATACTGCTCTCAAAAAGCATGTAGACATGATCGGAAAGCTCATCATTATTCAGCAATTCTGAAAAGAAGTTTCTGAGATCGGCTTTATGAGACTGAATAACACTCAGAATTTTAGTATTATCCATTGGTATTTCCGAAAGAATATTCAGGAAGCTGCATCCTCTGAAATTTTCCTTTTCGTTCATATACACAAGGAAATCGAAAGCATTGATGATCTTGGATTTTAAGCTTTTTTCTTTTGCTGTAAAGTGATTGAGCTCACCAAACCAATACTCATGTCTCACCTTCAGAAATTCTACACACAGATCTTCTTTGGATTTAAAATGCTGATAAAAGCTTGCTTTGGCAACTTCAGCTTCGGAAATAATCTGATTGATTCCGGTTGAGTTATAACCCTGTCTGGCAAACAATTGAAATGTAGTTTCTATGATTCTTTCTTTTGGAGATTTCATATGCTTTTCTTTTCTGGAACAAATGTATGAAAAAAAACAATATACAGACCAGTCTGTCTATTTTATTTTTAAAAATTTTTTTTGAGAATTTTGGAAAGCGCAAAGGCGCTAAATTTTTATAGGTTTCACATATTTAAGGCACAAAGATTTTATCTCCGATAAAACTTAATAATGCTAAGAAAGGCTTTGAATGAAACCGGTAATTGCGAAGTAATCTTGCTGAAAATCTTTGATTTTCTTGCGTCTTAAAAAGCAGCATAATTTTTATCTTCTTTGCGCCTTTGCGTTGTCCAACTAAGAATATGAATAGAAAAAGCCTCCAGAAATAGATTCCAGAGGCTTGATAGTATATTTTAAATAGGATTACTCTTCCAGTTCTTCTTTCTTCTCATCTTCTTTTTCAGGGAAGATAACGGATAAAAGAACAGAGATCACCAATACACCTCCTACGATTCCTAATGAAACCGGAGACGGAATATGAATCCATGGCGCAATAAGCATCTTAACTCCAATGAAGAAGAGGATAATCGCCAATCCGTATGGAAGTTTGCTGAACATATGAATAAAGTTCGCTAACAGGAAATATAATGATCTTAATCCTAAAATAGCAAAGATATTCGATGTATAAAGGATGAACGGGTCATTTGAGATTGCAAAGATCGCCGGGATGGAATCTACAGCGAAAAGAACGTCCGTAAATTCAATAACTCCTACTACCACTAAAAGAGGAGTTGCCATTTTAATTCCGTTCTGAATGGTAAAGAATTTATCTCCGTCGTAATTATCAGAAACTTTCCAGAAACTTTTGATCAGCTTTGCTCCTGCCGTATTGCTGTAATCTTCATCGTCATCATCGTCACCGTCACCCCAGGATTTGATTCCTGCATAGACAAGGAATAATCCGAATAAGGTCATGACTACGTTGATTTTCACTGCTTCACCGAAGATATTCATTTCAGGAAGATAGGTAAGATTGATCAGTCCTACTCCTGCAAAGATGAATATGGCTCTGAAGATCAGCGCTCCGATAATCCCCCAGAAAAGGACTTTGTGATGAAGATATTTAGGAACTTTAAAGAACCCGAAAACGAGGATAAATACAAATAAATTATCCACAGACAGGGCTTTTTCAATCCAATAAGCAGCCTGATACTGCGTAAATTTTTCTACAGCCAAAGCATGGCTTTCAGGACTTCCATCGGTATTGAATACCCAATATACCACCCCTGAAAAAACCATGGAAAGCGAAATCCATACGATAGACCAGATGGTAGCTTCTTTGGAAGAGACTTCGTGACTTTTTTTATTAAATACCCCTAAGTCCAGGAGCAGCATGATAACCACCGTTACTGCAAATCCCCACACCAGACCTGGGTGCAGTTCTAAAATACTTTGATGTTCCACTTGAGTTATGTTATTATATGATAAAAGCAATAGATGCACAGAGTACAAATATTGCTATTTTATTTATCTTTTGATTGACAATTGATTATAAGTAATTCATCTGCACTGTCTGAATCGTCTGCTCCAGTTTTTTATCCGCTGTAGGATCTCCGATCGCATTGAATTTCCATTCTCCGTTTCTCTTGTAGAAAACACCCATTACCATGGCAACGTGTCCGCTGAAAGAAGCATCATTCGCAATATCATATTTTGCAAAAACTTCTCTCACATTGGTAGGTGATCCTTCATAAATACGGATAGAAGCAAAAGGAATGGTTCCGAAATCCTGACCTCTGTAGCTGTTCAGTACCATTGCCACATGCTCCACATTCGGTTCCAGCTGGCTGAAATCTACCGTGATTACTTCATTATCCAATCCGTCATCTCCGTTTACGTCACCGGTAAGGTCGTCTCCGCTGTGTCTTACAGATCCGTTTCTTGATTTAAGATTTCCGAAATAGATTACTTCAGTAACGTTTTTGTTTGAATCATATAAAATACAGCTTCCGTCTAAGTCTACTGCTTCTTTCTTTGTTCCGAAAAATCCTTTCTTTTCGATTGCTCCCCAGTTGATTCCTACACAAGCCTGGGAAAGCTCAGCTCCATTTTCTTTTTTAAGGTTAATTCTCTGACCTTTTTGTAAGTTGATAGCCATCTTTCTATATTTAGTTGTTATTTACTTTTTGGCAAAAAAGGAAATCTTCTTTGCTTTTCAAATTTCGTTCTAATTATTATTCAAATTCAAATTAAGCATTGCCCGCAGAATATTCGTTTCTTCGTCGAAGTCAAATATCTTACTCATAATATCCATATTTTCCAGGTTTTTAATATAATCTTTCAGAACACCTTCCACTTCAGCTGGCAAAGTACGCTTTCTTTCGTTCATACTATGTTCCAGCTGCTCGTTTTTACTTCTCAGCTGATCAATAATGGAACTCTGATTAGACTGATTTTCGGAAATATCCAGCTTATCCAGTTCTTTGTCGAAAAGATACAATTTCTTTTCGTCTACACTGAAAATAAAATAATCATCAGACTGAAAGATTTTAAAAAGTTCATAATCGTGGGTTCCGATAAGGTAGCCACATACGAAACGAACTTTAAATCCCTGTATATTAAGCCTTCCCAACAGTTTCCTTTCAATGGAATATTCTTTATACTGATAGGAAGGAAAAGGATCAGGTTTCAGCAGTGTTTCATCCGCCTCCGATCTGTAAAATTCCTGGGCATATTTTTTATGAAAGTACAGTACATTGTCCCAATTGGCCGTAAAACGATCTTCCGTCAGGTCTTTATACACTGTTTTCAAGTGCTGGGAAAAGACACCGCTGTACATTTTTCTGTCGGTCTCAAAACTATCTACCCTTCTTTCTTCAAAACCTGAAATATATTTACTGTTGATGTTAATTTCATTGATGACCGCCAGCATGTCATTTTCCTTCTGTTTTTTAATTTTAGTCAGAAGTTCTATAAGGCTGTCGGTATACTGCAGGTGAAAAAGTTCCAGTTTATTATAATCTAAAGCCGTATTTTCCTGGAACAGATTGTGAATAATATCCGTTTTGATGTAAATAGATATAATATCAATATGTTCAAAAAAATTAGCTAGAAGCTTAAGCTTTGTTAATCTTCTTTTGCTTTGCGACAATATGGTTGCTGCATCATCCCCCACCTTGGTATCCTATAAATTAACCTCTGACATTTGCTTTTAGTTCGTGCTCCAATGTCTGAAGATCCTGATCCAGTTTTCGTCTGTTGTCAGCTCCCTGTTTCTGGATTTGTTTCACTTCATTCAATGTATTGATCAGCATTGATGTTGTTTCTCTTAATGTTTCCACCGATACGATAGTCTGCTCGTTGGCTCTGGCAACATTCACTGAATTCTGGCCAAGACGTTCCGCATTCTTTCTTAAAATCTCTTCTGTAGTAGAAGATACTTTTTGCTGGATTTCAATATTCTGCTGCTGTCTGTACATCGCTACCGCAAGGGAAAGCTGGTTTTTCCAAACCGGAAGTGTAGTGGTAAGAATCGTCTGTGCTTTTTCAGCAATAGAAACGTTGTTGTTCTGTACCAGTCTGATCTGAGGAAGTGACTGCATCATAATCACACGCACCACTTTAAGATCAGCCATTCTCCTGTCCAGTCTTGCAATGAAATCTCTTTTATCTGCAATCTGATAATCCTGGTAAATCTGCGGATTCGCTTCCATCTGAGCAAGCTCGCCTGCCGCTCTTTCCATTCTGATATTACCTGCAATGACAAGCTCTTCAATCTGCTTGATAGAATTCACATTGCTTTCAAAAATAGTCTGAAGTACAGCGTTATCTTTTGTAGAGGTGATAATTCCCGCATTTACTTTATAAGAAATCTGCTCGATATTGTTGATGATCTTATCGTATTTTGCAAAAAGATTTTCCACCTGAGTCATTACCTTTTTCATGAATGGCAATTTGCTCAGGAAGCTTTTCACTTTATTTCCATTAAGCTCTTCTACATCTACATAGTTAAGCTCTACCAAAAGGTCGTTGATAAGCCCACCAACTTCTCCTGAGTTTGATCTTCTTACATTTCCTAAGAAGCTGTCACTCTGGTTGGTTAATGTTTTCTGAAGCTCTGCCCCGAAATTCACGATAGAACCAGGGTTGGTCTCGTCAATAGAGTTCGCAAGAACTTCATATTTCTGACGTTCTTCTGACTGCAGCTGCGTCAGATTTACATTTCCCTCTCTGTCCACAAGAACTGCCGGTGCCGCATTCTGAGCGGGCTGAGCCGGAGTTGGGGGAACCATTGGAGTAGGTTCAAAGGTTTTAAGGGGTTCTATTGATCCCAGCGGATCTATGGGTTGATTTTCCTGATTGTCCATGATTACTTCTGATAAATTGATACAAATTTCTCAAGGCCGTCTCTCTGTCCTGCACCTACAGCCTCAAATTTCCATTCTCCGTTTCTGTTGTAGATTCTTCCGAATTCTACAGCGGTTTCGATTGAGAAATCTTCGTCCAATTCGTATTTTAAGATCTCTTCATTCGTATCTGTATTGAAAATTCTGATGAAAGAATTTCTTACCTGTCCAAAGTTTTGCTTTCTCGAATCTGCTTCGTGAATTGTTACTACTACAGTAATTTCTTTAATTGCATCGTCAATTTTTGTCAGATCAATTTTGATTTGCTCATCATCTCCTGATCCTTCTCCTGTAAGGTTATCGCCTGTGTGGATTACAGATTTGTCCGGAGACTCAAGGTTGTTATAGAAAATAAAGTGATTATCTGAAACTAATTTTTTGTCGTCCCCAAGCAAAAACAAAGACGCATCAAGGTCGAAAGCTGTTCCTGTAGAAGTATTATTGATATCCCATCCTAAACCTACAGTAAATTTAGGTGCGTTAATGTTTTCTCTTTGTCCTTTTTGTAAGTTAATAGCCATAATATAATTCCGTTTGTGTTAAAGTATTGATGTTATTTTCGTATTCTTTTATTAAATGATAATTGTTACTGATCGCAAGCTCCAAAAGCAGATCCATCTGTTCCTTTTTTACTTGAGACGTAAGATAATCAAAATTACTTGATTCCAGGCCTAAAATATATTTTACAATCCTTGTATTGAACTGAAAACTTTCTTTATTCATCACTTCTGCAACATGATTTACATTTTTTACAGCATAGTAGTTGAAAAAGTTTTCAATTTTCGGGTCAAGGTCAAAATTCATCAGTTCTGCATAATACAGGAACATAAAGTCTGCCTCAACATTATATTCATTAAGGATTCTGTTGACTGTATATTCATGACTTCCCGTGATTTTGATATCGTCTATAAAAATACAAAGTTTTCCTCTCAAAAAATCCTTATCGATATAATAAGTATCATTGGCGATCAGATTTTTGCGGTCTTCAAAATTAAGATTCCCGTAATCTGTGATATATGTATGATTACGATTGATTTTCGACAGAATACTTGACTTTTTTCCTTTTTGAAACAGATAAAAATCAAGATGCTTCTTAAAGTAAAAACATAAGAAATTAGAGGCCGTAGGAATCGCCATATAAGGACTTGGAAGCACTACAATCTCTTTATCCGTCTCTAAAAGTGCTTCGTTGCCGGAAATAAATCCGTCGAATAATTCTCTTGCAAATTTTTCAGCATACGACTTATCGCCATACTTGAAATAACTGTATTCCGCAGGTGAGAACGTAAACTCGTCTGCCGAATGAATGTGGTGTAAGCTGTATCTTTTATTCATGTTTATTTTTAGTGTTTAAGTAAATGGGCACTGAAGCCAAAGTTTTTTGCTCCCTGAAAATCTGCCACCGGATTATCTCCGATATGCAGGATTTGATTCATCGCCAAATCCTGATCTTTAATATTATTCTTCACTTCCTGAAAAATAAGCGGATTCGGTTTGGAACAGTTGATTTCATCAGAATAAATATGGAAATCTATGTACTGATCCAGGTTTTCGTGAATCAGGAATTTCCTCATTGTTTTTCCTTTGATAAATCCAGTGTTGCTTAGAATATTTATGGTCTTTCCCTGATTTTTAATATCCTTAAAAAAATCGTGAATATTTTCAAAAATCACCACTGGCTTGTATTCCAGAAACAATTCTTCACTTTTGTTGTAAAATTCATTGAGTTTTTCTTTATTCAATTGTTTTACATCAACATCCAGCGAACCAAGAATCATCAGATAGATCTCAAAAGTATCGATATTACCACCTGTTACTTCATTGATGGTATTGCAAAGATCATCATAATACTTTACGGTTTTCGCAACCTGATCTATAGGCTTATCTACGTTAAAAAACGAGGAGAACAGCTCAACTCTTTTTGCTTTAAATTCAGGATGAGATTTGATTAAAGTGAGCCACAGGTCAAAGGAAAAATGACAGTGGTTATGGATGTCGATATCTGTTTTCAATAGGTTTTAAGTTAAAAGTTTTTATTTAGCTTCTTGAAAAAGATTTAAAATTTTCTAATCATCAAAAAGTGTTCACGATACTATTCTTCCCAAAGATAAAATATTTATCATAAAAGCATTACGTTCAAGATCTGTTTTAAGATATTTTTATGAAATTCTATGAATTTGAGAAACGCACAGAAAGCGGTTTACGAAGTGTTTAATATCCGTTCACAAAAAAATAATTTCAAAAATTCTTTGGAAATCAAAAAAAAATTATAATTTCGCAACCGATTAACAATCAACAATGTCAACAAAAATGATAAATATTATAACGTTAAGCAATCCTGTCAGAGCTGTGTTCTTTGGCAGCACTGAATATTTATCTGAATAGTTCTATAGATCTTTTATACCCAAAAATATATTGAAGACCTGTCTATTCGGATAGGTCTTTTTTGCTGCCCTATTTTCAGACTTTAACAAATCCAAAAACTTCTGTTGTTTGTTAAGATCTCTGAAAATTTTCCTTTGATACGAAATACGAAAAATGTTTTACCGGCTTTATAAGACCGGAGTGTATTTTGTGCTCATTTTTTTTCAGAATCTTTTCCAAACACAGATCTAAAAATCAACAATTAAAATCAAACAAAATGAAATACAACACACGAAATATAGGGATTATAGCACACGTAGATGCAGGAAAAACAACGTTATCAGAAAGGCTTTTGTATTACACAGGACTTATTCATAAAATCGGTAATGTAGATGATGGAAATACCACCATGGATAAAGACATCCAGGAAAGAAACAGAGGAATTACCATTTCATCGGCTGCAGTTTCCACACAATGGAAAAAAGATAACAATGTTTATAATATCAACATTATTGATACGCCGGGACACATTGATTTTGCAGTAGAAGTAGAACGCTCTCTAAGAGTTCTGGACAGTGTAATCGCAGTTTTCTGCGCTTCATCAGGAGTTCAGCCACAGACTGAAAATGTTTGGTTCCAGGCTGAAAAACACGGCACATCCAAAATCTGTTTCATCAATAAAATGGACAGAATCGGGGCGGATTTCTTTGCGGTTCTCAATGAGATAAAAACCAAACTGAATGCTGTTCCATTGACCATTCAGATTCCGATTGGAGCTGAAAACGATTTTGAAGGCGTTATTGATCTTATCAAAATGAAAGCCTTATACTGGACGGATGAAAATGGAGAAACCATTATGGAAAAGGAAATTCCTGCTGTTTCTATGACAGAAGCCCATGAATATAGAGTTCAATTAATGGAAACTCTTGCAGAGAATGACGAGATGTTCTTTGAAATTTTTATGGATACTGAACAGATTGTCACTGTTGAAATGATTTCAGAAGCTATACAAAGAGTCTGCAGATCCGTATCCGCCGTTCCTGTTTTATGTGGTTCAGCCTTTAAAAATAAGGGAATCCAGCCTCTTCTTGATGCTGTCGTAACTTATCTTCCGGCACCGGATCAGCTTGCTGACCTCCAGGGAAGAGATCCTCAAACGGAAGAAACGGTAACAATGGAAAGAAATGAGGAAGCTGCTTTTTCAGGACTTGTTTTCAAAGTGGTGATTGATAAACATATGGGAAGACTGGCTATGCTTCGTGTCTATTCCGGAAAAATCAAATCCGGAGATACGATACTGAATGTAAGAACGGGTGAAAGCTTCAGGATTTCGAGAATTTTACAGATGCAGTCGGATAAAACATTATCAATGGAAGAAGCTAAAGCAGGAGATATTGTTGCTTTGACAGGAATAAAAGATGCCAAGACCGGTGATTCTCTATCTTCTCTAGAAAAGCCGATATTACTGGAAGCCATTACCATTCCGACTCCTGTGATCAGAGTTGCTATCGAGCCGAAAACCAATGGTGATGAGAAGTCTTTCGGTTTGGTATTGGCCAAAATACAGGAAGAAGATCCTTCTTTGGTGGTTGAAAGAGATCCGCAGACCGGAGAGACTTTATTGAGTGGATTGGGAGAACTTCATCTCGAAGTTACCCTAGAGAAAATCCGTCTGAATCATGGTATTGAAATCAATCAGGGGAAACCTAAAGTTTCTTATCGTGAGATCTTAACGGAAACTAAAGTTCACCGAGAAAAGTTTTCCAAACAAAACGGAGGAAGCGGCCAGTTCGCTGATATCACGTTTGAGATTGGCCCGGGAAATGACAATGGATTGGAATTTATCAATATGATCAAAGGTGGAGTTATTCTGACTGAATTTATTCCTTCTGTTGAAAAAGGATTCAGAGAAGCTATGGAGTATGGACCTTTGAACGGATATCCTCTGGAAAACATGAAGATCACCCTTCTTGACGGTTCCTTCCACGCTCAGGATTCTGCAGCATTCGATTTTGAGATTGCAGCAAGAGAAGGATTCAAAACTGCAGCAAAAGGATGTAGCCCTAAGCTGATGGAGCCTGTCATGCAGATAGAAATTCAAAGTATTGAAGAATACACGGGTGCTGTCACAGCAGATATCAACAGAAGAAGAGGAATGATCACTTCTATTGATGAAAAATCCGGAAGAAAGATTTTTGCAGCGGAAGTTCCGTTAGCCTCAACGTTCGGGTACATTTCAGATCTGAGAACATTGACAAGCGGAAGAGCTTCCATCAGTATGAAATTATCACACTATGCTTTAGTGCCTGATTTTATCGCCAATACATTAATAACCTAAACAAGCAAGGACTGTAGATTTTTTCTTACAGTCCTTGTCTTGTTTGTGAATGGTCAATTGTCAATCCGCTGCGCTTGTCAATTTTTTTTTTACTATAAAAATTCACCATTCACTTGCGAGGCAAAATTCACTCATTGACTATGAAATTGTGAATAGTCAATTGTCAATCCGCTGCGCTTGTCAATTTTTTTTTACTATAAAAATTCACCATTCACTTACGAGGCAAAATTCACTCATTGACTATGAAATTATGAATAGTCAATCGTCAATCCGCTGCGCTTGTCAATTTTTTTTTACTATAAAAATTCACCATTCACTTGCGAAGCAAAATTCACTCATTGACTATGAAATTGTGAATGGTCAATTGTCAATCCGCTGCGCTTGTCAATTTTTTTTTTACTATAAAAATTCACCATTCACTTGCGAAGAAAAATTCACTCATTGCTATGAAATTGTGAATGGTCAATTGTCAATCCGCTGCGCTTGTCAATTTTTTTTTACTATAAAAATTCACCATTCACTTGCGAAGCAAAATTCACTCATTGACCTCTTCCTATTTTTCCGGCATCACCTTATAAGTAGGATCTTCCTGAATATTAACTTCCACTACTGCTTCTGCATTTTTTAATACTTTTCTGCAATCTTCACTAAGATGACGCAGATATATCGTTTTATTTTGCTGCTTATAACGTTTGGACAATTTGTCCAAAGCATCTATGGCACTCATATCTACAATACGGCTTTCTTTAAAATCTATAACCACCTGATCCGGGTCATTCACAGGATCAAATTTATCTGTAAATGCTGTTACTGAACCGAAAAACAAAGGCCCATATATTTCATAGTATTTCACCCCGTTTTCATCCACATGTTTTCTCGCTCTGATTCTTTTAGCATTATCCCAGGCAAAAACCAATGCTGAAATGATCACTCCAACCAATACTGCTAAAGCAAGGTTGTGTAAAATAACAGTAATCAGTGCTACAGTAACGCCTACAAAAATGTCCGATTTCGGCATTTTATTCACAATCCTGATTGATACCCACTGGAAAGTGCTGATAGCAACCATCATCATCACTCCTACCAGAGCAGCCATAGGAATTCTCTCTATGACAGGTGCACCAACCAGAATAATTATCAAAATAAGCAGTGATGCTACAATTCCTGATAGTCTTGCTCTGGAGCCTGCATTAAGATTTACCAATGTCTGTGCTACCATTGCACAACCACCCATTCCACCAAAAAAGCCGTTGGTAATATTAGCCAATCCCTGAGCGACAGACTCTTTATTGGCACTTCCCTTGGTATTCGTGATTTCATCTACCATCGATAATGTCAGAAGAGATTCAATAAGACCGACTCCGGCCATAATTAAAGCATATGGAAAAATAATCTGTAAAGTTTCCAGAGAAAAAGGGACCTTCGGAATATGAAAATCCGGAAGATTTCCACTGATATGAGCAATATCTGCAACCGTTTTTGTTGGAATATTAAATCCGAGAACTACTGCAAATAAGATGATAATAGCTACCAGAGAGGCAGGAACCACTTTTGTTATTTTTGGAAAAAAATAAACTATGGCAATGGTCAGGGCAGTTAAGCCAGCCATAATGTATAAAGGCATTCCCTGCAGCCAACGTACTCCGCCATTACTGTCTGTGATTTTGAACTGTTCAACCTGTGCCATGAAAATAATAATAGCCAATCCGTTCAGAAATCCGTACATAACAGGTTGCGGAATCAGTCTCACAAATTTTCCAAGTTTAAAAATTCCTACCATCATCTGAAAGATTCCGGCAAGGGCTACAGTGGCAAACAGATATTCTGTTCCATGAGATTGTATCAAAGCAATCAGCACCACGATGGTTGCTCCTGCTCCACCGGAAACCATACCAGGACGTCCTCCTAAAACTGCGGTTACAAGTCCCATCATAAATGCAGCATACAGTCCAGTAAGCGGAGATAAGCCAGCCAGAATAGCAAATGAGAGAGATTCAGGAATCATAGTCATTGCTACCGTAAAGCCAGCCAGCAGTTCGTTCTTATAATTGATTTTCTTCGAAAAGTCGAATAAGCTTATAGTATTTTTCATTGATATGCAAATGTATGGACTGTGTAAATGGTATACAATTTTTTCTTTTTATGATTTTTTCATGATTACAGTGATCACTTTAAACAATTTACATATCGACTTTTATAATATGTTAATTTTACTTAAAATAAACAGATAAAGTATGATTTTTACATTTCTAACTGTTTTTACTTCTTATTTTTGTTTACATTTGAAAACGAATAAGCGATTATTTGGTACTAATTAAAAGATTCGATGCGCAAAAAGCTGTTTATCAACACATCAACAGCCCCAGCTCACAGAATTCTATAAAAACCTTAATAGGTTATATATTATTTTACACAAATGGCAGGAAGAGAGTTTGAAAGAGAAGAAAAAAAGACCCCATTGAAAATAAAGAATATATCCAAATTATATTAAGGTGATCCCTACCCGCCTGTTTTACAATATTTGGTAAGTTACAATGCGTTTCTAAGATAGAGTCTTACGAAAGGTGTTTTTTGATATTTTTCAATCATAATCCATTTTCTTCACCAATTTCAAGCTATCATCAGCTATTTAACACCACACGAAATAATACACATCACCTATTTTCGTTTTTTATATATAAGTTTAAACAAAAGAATAATATTCAGTAAAAATGTTATATAAAGAAATCCATATTGGGAAATTTATTAAGGAGAGAGTTGATGAAAACGAAATAACAGTAGAGAGAATATGCAAATTTTTAGGCAAAGATGAGGAAACTGTTGAGATGATGTACGACAGCAGCTCAATGGATACTGATCTTCTTTTAAGATGGAGCAAATTACTGGAATATGATTTTTTCAGACTCTACAGTTCACATTTAATTTTATACGCACCGCCTTCTGCAATTAACAAAAACAGCCAAAAGTCTGAAAAGACGCCTTATTTCAGGAAAAACATTTACACTCAGGAAATCAAAGATTTTATTATGAAAAGGATTATTTCCGGTGAAATGACCCAAAGCGAAGTTATCAAGGAATATTCAATTCCGAAAAGTACGCTTCACAGATGGCTTCAGAAGAGTGATAATGCCAACTGATAAAGAAATAAAACATGCGCCCAAATTACAAAAGAATTTATCAGGATATGCTAAAGATGGAATATCCTGAAAAGCTAAAAGATCCGAAAATCAAAGAACTTCTTGAAAAGCTTCACACCAGTGATGATGTACTTAAGTTCAATGAAAAGCTGTTCAAGCAGTCCAGAGAAAATCAGAAACTGAAAACCTATGACAGGCAGACGATGTTAAAACTGCTTCAGTATCAGAAAAAACATGGCCACTCAACAAGCTATATGTCAAGGAAATATAAAATAAGCCGGACTACGCTTTCAAAATGGAAAGGAATGTTTGAAAAAGAGCTTGAAGATACAATGAAAAGTGCCGGTACATAATCTACCGGCATTTTTTAAAGGTAATAATAAGGAAAAAACCGGGCTGTCGTTTGCCGGAGTCGAACCGGATAACCTTGCCGGAGTAACCGGCTTCGCTATTCCTCCCGTCATTATAGTGCGATGTATTTTTTCCTGACGACACTTCAGATGGTCATATAAAGAAGCTGGAAGTGGAAAGAAGAAAGATGGCAAGCCTGAGATTCCTCCGGCTTTATAGAAAATTACGATACAAAGATCTTTCAACGTCCCACTTCCGACTCCTCATATGATGAAATCAAGGCAATAAGCGAAAAATGCAGTCGTGCTCTAACCAGCTGAGCTACTCTTCCTATATAAACTGTGTTTTTTGTTGTGGAAGAGACGGGACTCGAACCCGTGACCCCGTCGTGATGAGCGAAGTAACATTTTTCTACGGCACTTGTTTGTTTTTATTTTTCTTCTTCAGCAATATATGTTTTGACAATAGGATGAATGCTGCCATTCTCTGAATAATAATTTAAACCGAAACTCCTCCATCCACAAGACCAATAGAGAATCCTTTCTTTCAGGTAAGGAATATCTTTGGTTTCATCATACTTAAAATTTTCATCAAATATATACTTTACCTCATAATAAGTTGCGGATAAAACATTTGGTCTTCTTCATCAAAGACCTCAATATGGATATTAAGATGGTTACCTATTTCATTTAATAAATAAGTTCTAAAATCCCAACCCATAACAATAATATCGGAAGATCCCATAGAAATAATCGGTTTCCATTTAAGATTCTCATCACTTACAATATATCGGAGACCAGTTAATGGTAAAAGAGCTGGAACATGAGAAAACCATTCTTCAAAAACTTCTATTCTCTTTTCCAAAGATGCAGATTTTATTCCCCATGAATTAAGCCACACCTGGCTCTTCTCATTCACATCGTGCTTCATCCAATTATAAGAACCTTTTATTATTTCCTCAACTTCCTTTTCATCAGCAAGCCAATTATAAAAAAAATCACGTTCTTCAGTAATTAATTCTCCATCATATTCATATTCAACAATTTCTTTTTTATCAATCGCATGAAGAATCTTTAAAAATTCTTTATGCTCAGGAATAAAACTGATCTTATATTTTCTCTCAACCTGATCAATCTGTTCTTCAGAAAGCCCTTGCCATCTGGCTCCGTAAAATCCTTTAGGACAATTTTCATCATCCACAGACCACAGTTTTTCTGTGCGTTCTTTGACCCAGTATAAAAATTCAGTCAGATCACTTGGTATATGCATGGTTATTAAATTTTAAAATAAAAAGAGGCAGGATTCGAAAAGACTTGTACAAGATCACTTTCATGACCTTCTGGAGTCGAACCAAATCAAACCGAAGCAGGTCTTTTCTACGGCACTCTTTTACAAATCAAGGTAATATTTTTCAGAATCTTCCGTGCATTTGCTCTACCAGCTGAGCTACCTCTCCTTTTCGAGGGAGAAGGCAGGATTCGAACCTGCGACACAATGCTTACTCAATCTCGAAGTATGATTCTAAGACGACACTTGATTTTAATTATTCATAGTTATTAGTTTTCTTTCCACAAAATTATATTCTTATTGCGCATTCTATTTACGTAGTATAATTTTTATTTACATATTTGTTCGTTTTGCCTTGAAGCAAAAGAACCAAAAATTCAAGACCTGAAAACTACGGCTAAAAATAACCTACACTCTCTAAAAATTCTAAAACTTGCGCGAATCTAATGTTACTTTTTAGTTTCACTTTCTGTCTCGTGCTTCAAACAGTAGAATTTTCTTAACGCCTCCATTTCCTATGTCATATTTCCATAGTTGTCATTGATGGAAATTTCCACTTTTATTGTTATTTTTTCATTGATGTGATTTAAATAAAAGAGGCTAGATTCGAAAAGACTTTTACAAGATCATTTTCATGATCTGTTATGGAGTCGAACCAATATTATACCGAAGTAAGCCTTCTCTACGGCACTCTTTATAGATCAGGGTAAAAGCGGCGGAATCTTTCTATACCATCTATTCTTTGTTTTGAACTACATTCCGTTTACAACAGGAATGGCAGGAATTGAACCTGCGTCTGACGGGGGACTCGAAGTATGATTCCTATACGACACCTGGTTTTAATTTTTCCATTGTTTCTTTCTGTATTGTATTTCTTTCAGTTTCGCTGGAACTTTATATACCTTGCATTTACCACTTCAAAACCGTGTGGGAAACAATATGAACAACCTAAATCATTTCCATACATCAATCTAGAGATCTGTACGCCTGAAATTTTCTTTGGAAAGTCGATTAATCCATATTCATTAAATCCGAATTTCTGTCTTAACGTTTTAGCTTTTTTCATAATTATTGAGTATTAACCTCAATACACTGCTTCTTTTAGATCGGGTTTATAATTATTCATGGTTATTAATTTTCTTTCTACGAAAGTATATTCTTACAGCGCATTCTATTTACGCAGTTATTTTTATTAAAAACCAAGCAATAAATCATAAGAGTAATTGATGTTCAATTGAAAGTTGACGATGAAACTCTTATTAACGGCATTGGTTAGCTACCGGGCAATCTGGTGAAAGACTCTGTCAGTTTGAAATCGAAGGAGGTCTTTCTAACGGCACCAGTATTATTAACACTGCAAAATTATATTGTGAGTACGCAATCTTTTTACGTAGTTTTATTTTTTATTTAAATATTTGTTCGTTTTGCCTTGAAGCAAAAGAACCAAAAGTTCAAGACCTGGAAACTCCGGCTAAAAATAACCTACACGCTCTAAAAATTCTAAAACCTGCTCGAATTTGCTATTACTTCTTCGTTTCGCTTTCTGTGTCGCGCTTCAAACAGTAGAATTTTCTTAACGTTTGTATAGCTTATTTTCTTAACGCCTCCATTTCCTATGTCGCATTTCCATAGGTTTTTATTTTTAAAAGCAGTGCCTGTTACAGCACTACTTTCTGAATCATTTTCACTGCAGACTTTTTGTCTTCCAACGCGTTCAGTACATCGAAAATTTTGTCTGACCAACCCGCAATAAGGTGTACATCATTTTTTCTGATATCAAGCGGCTGTGTACCATAACCTGCAAGGTCAAAAATATACAGTTTTGCATTGGGAGCGATCGCTTTGTATCTGTTCCACAGGTTTTCAAAAGAGTTTCTGTTTCCTGTGCTATCCCACAGCTGGGTATCGGTGAAAAGCATTACTTTATCTACCTGCTCTCTTCTTTTGATAAGGTCTTCGATCACCAGATAGCCGTTGGTGGAATATCCTACTTCACCTTCACGTTTATAGAATGCATCCACATTCCTTAAAATACCATTTTTTGGCATGGGAACTCTTAGCCAACGGTCACCAAAGATACCTGTCACCACATTTTTACATTGCGACTGCAGGATCATAGACATCAGCAAACCGATATCATACAGTAAAATCTTACTTTTACCGGAAACAGCTTTCTGCATGGAACCTGACACGTCGGCAGCGATCACCACTGATGTCTCAAAACCAAAACCTTTGATGTTTCTGGCACTCGCCACAATTGCATTTTCCAATGCTTCCAGTACTGATGAAAGATAAGGAGAATCTATATTTTTTAATTCTCTGTAAGCCGCCAGGAATCGGAATGGGAGCTGTTTTGAATTGGTTACAGCTCTTTCATCGGAAAGGTATCTGCACACTTTGTTCATCGCATCAGACGATACGTTAACTTCCAGAATATTCCTCAGGTTTCTCATGGTTGCCATATAGCCCAGTTTGTTGCTGAAAATTAATTCTTCCCATTTATTTTTGAAAGCCAGTTTTCTTTCTGCATCATTTGCAAATTTTGTCTGACCCAAAACTGAAAGCTCCACTTCCCACGTATAAGGAGTTTCCAGTGTATTGTTGGCAATTTTGTTGAAAACTGCTTGTTGGTTTTCATCCTTAGCTTTCGGGTGAACCAGAAATAATGCATCTTTCAGCGTTACTTCTGCTTTTCTGTTGTATTTGGCAAACTGATATTCATCAAATTTATTGAATGATTTTACCAGTCCTTTCTGAATCTGCTTGGATAGTTTGTTCAGCTTCTTTGTATCGGTTCTTTTATTGGCAAGCTGGTAGTACGCCAGCAATTCTGTGATTTCATCCGCTCTCTGCACGACTCCATCTACTGTTTTGCTTACAAGGTCTGTACCGGAAATCTGCTTTGCCAGTTCAGTTGTCAAAACCAATGGAATAGACCTTAAGTACATATCTTTTCTTGCATATACGGCCAGCTTTGCCACAAATTCAGGATCATTTTTTTTGATCAGAGACTGTATTCTTTCCAATCTGTCATTTCCCTTCTCATAGTTGGCATCTGACAGTCCTGTTGTAACAACAGCACTATACAATTCTTCTGCAGGTGTCATCGCATAGGCTCTGGCACCTTCGTAGTTTGGTACTACTTTAGTTTCTTTTTTTAAAAAATTAAATTTCATGGTTACTGTTTTTATTGTTAACATGGAAAGGATTGATACTTCCTCTCTGATTTCTGATGCAAAGTAAAAACAGTGTTACGCAATCTTTTTGCGCAGAAAATTTTTATTTGATTTTTTTTAATTTTAAAATGATTCTCGCAGATTATGATGCACGATTACGCAGATTTAAGTTTTGGCTAAAGCCGGATGAATAAGGCTATTTATAAGGCGGGCTAAAGCCCACCTCTATTGAATAATGCTAAATAGATTTTTTTCCGCAAATCCCACAGATTTATACAGATGTTTGAGAAATACAACTGCATTCATCATTTATCATTATAAAATCCTTCTATTATTCGTTTTCATTAAAGAAATCATCTGTATTCCATTTTTCACTAAGGCTTTTCTAGCTTTGCTATGATTAAAAATTAAGCTATGATTAAAGGAATATATGAAACCCATGTTCAGGTGAGTAATCTAGAAAATGCAATACAATTTTATACAAAAGTGCTGGGATTGAAACTTGCTCACAGGGATGAAACCAGGCCCATTGCTTTTTTATGGGTTGGAGAAGGGAAAGAATTTATGCTCGGATTATGGGAGCAGAAGGAGAATCTTCAGACCAGACATTTTGCTTTTTCCTGCAGTAAGGAAGATATTTTGGATTATTCTGTAGAGTTTCTTGAAAAAAAGAATTTAAAACCTTACAACTTCCTGAAAAACGGAAGTGCAGAGCCTATGGTATTTGCATGGATGCCTGCACTGGCTGTTTATTTTAATGATCCCGATGGAAACCAGCTTGAGTTTATTTCTGTTCTGGACGGAGAAGGGAGACCGGAATTAGGTGTACTCAGCTATGAAGAATGGATACAGCAGACTGGCCAATAATACAATTTTACAATACAGAGACGTAGGATTTTTATGCTCTGTATTATCAGCAAAATAATCAAATAAACATCAGCAGCATTTAAGCATTGACCAGTTTTTTCACTGCCAGGACATGTTTACAGGGACCTCTCTCACCCTGATATTTGCTGAACCATTCGCAGGTACAGCGCGCACGCTCATTTTCAATGATAACTGTGTGATGCACACCGGTTCCTTTTACTCTGGCCTCTGTTCTTGTTTTATGATGATTTAAAATTTCTACTTTTCCGTCTTCAATCAATCTTTCAGCATTTTTTATCCGGGGATTGAGTCCGATAATACGGCTTAATTTAAAAGGAAGCCTGCGATAGAAAAATTCCCTGTCATCAAGATCGTAACCGAGTAATCCCATTGCAGCAAGCCTGCCGGTGCTGTTTTTAACTTTGTCAAAACTGATATTCTCTTCCAGAGCAAGTGTGGCAGGATTAAAGGACTGGTTGGCATAGGCATATTTATCCAAGGCATCAATCCATTCGTCGGGAACATCCGAAATCAGGCTATCTAACACTGCGCCTTCCCCTGAGAAACCTCTCCAGCATTCTCTAGATAAAGAAAAACTGAAACGGATATTCCCCATACTCAGCTGCCATGTTACGGACTGCATATTGGCATGTGCAAATACCTGCATAGAATCAATATAAGGAAGAAGAGGCTCTAAAAGACGAAGCCTGTGAATTCCTCCTATGCAAACAGAATCTGTAGATTGTACCGGAGAAAAGATGGGTTTATTTCCGCGTACAATTAAGTAATAATCTGACTTTACCACTCCTTTCGGCATTCCTCTAAACAATTGCTGCGTCTGGATTCTATTGAAGGTGTAGCGTTTCACTGATTCTGATAAATAGACCTGAACAGTCCCCAATCCTTTGATCCATTTTACAGGCAATGGAACTTTTCTTTCTATTATTTTATTATCTTCCTGATAAAGCCCAACTTCTTTTTGCCCTACAGAAAGCATAATTTTTCCATTCGGACGGATACTTCCCAAAGCATTTATCATAGGCTGATTGAAATCCACATTTGTTGTTCCGTTTTCAAGAAACTCTCCATCCAATCCATCAGGCAGTACATCTACTCTTGCATATACTCCTGCACAATGAGAAAAGCCTTCAAATCGTACTCTCCCATTTCCTGCTGTCACTATAGGATCTTTAAGGTGTGCCATCTGAAGCGGCGACAGATTAAAACTGGATTTCACAATGTTGGAAAGTGTGATCAGACATCGGGCCAAAATAAAGGGCTGCCCTACATTTCCCCAAAAGAAACAGGGAGCATCAGTATTTTTATATACCTCATTGTATTTGGCGAGGAACAACTCTTCAAGCGCACCTGTCCTAACTAAAGAGGATGCTCCTGAATAGTTGTAAATAAGCGTATCTTCCATGATCTATTTTTTCAGGAGTAGATTACAGATTTTTTTAAGGCTAGAGTTTTCTTTCCAGTGGTTTAATTTTTCAAGTACTTCTTTAGGAACCAATGAATGATTCAATGCCAATACTTCATGGTAAATTTCCAGAATTCTTTTCAGATTGGTAACCGGTTCTTCCATTTGAAGTAAAATATTGGTAATCAATTCCTCGAGAGCAGTATTATGATTTTTGCTTACATTCAGCATGTGATGCTGCATAAGATCTGTCAATCTTTTCACCGGTGCCCACTCCAGTTTTTCGTGCAGACCAATCACTCTTCCCAGCCTTGCGTTATCCATCATCTGACAGGAAACATGTTCAAGCCAGATTTCAGCAGCAGTTCCTCGGATGGTTTTATCACCATCCAGGAAAATAGTCCCAAGAAACAGATAACCAATTTCATCCAGAGGTTTCTTAATCTGATACAGCGTATTAGCAGTATTCAAAACAAGGTTTCTTTCAAAAACTTCTGCAATTCCTGAATAGAAAAGACAGTACTTGATAACTTTCGCCAGGGCATTGGCAGGCGTATTGGGAAAGCACAGCATCAGTGCAGGAATTTCATTAAGTTCTTTCTGCTCTGCTACAAAATATTCCAGGAACAAAGGTTCTTTTCTTTTTTCAAGATGATATTTTGGAATCGTAATATTCAGCTCTACCGGATAGTATGAGTTTTTCTTATTGTCAATGGTCTTCCATTGGTAAGCCCCTGAAAAGAATTCCACAGGAATATTTTTATATCCGAAACTTCTGAATTCTTCAAAAACAGTGTCAGGTGAACGTGTAATTCCGGCTGTCATCCACCATGAAGGGTGTATAAACTTTCCTTCCGGTTTTTCATTTTTACCAAAGAAGAAAAGCAGTAATTCTCTATATTCCCCTTTTAGTCTTTTCTCTGTTTCTGCAATAGCTTCTGAAGTATTATCCAAAGCACAGCGCTGCAGGGCCAGCTGAATATCCAGATGATGAGGATCTGTATTACTATTCTGATAATTCTCCAATCTCTCAACAAGAGTCACAGGGGAAATCCAGCATGGTGCGTGGGTGATAGGAAATAACAAAGGCAGTTTATCCCCGGATTTTATTTTTTCAACAGCATATACAGCAATCTCTTTAAAAGCCTGTCTTGCAGGACAATCTGCTCCAACATCTTCTATCGGACCTAATTTCTTCTGATAATTGGAGTAAGACTCTCTTGTCATTTCTTCCTCCCTTGTTTTCTGGTATATTTTTTCCAGATTCTTTAACTGAACCGGATATTTTTCCATTAAAGCCAGCCCATAATTGATAATAGCATTGCACAGCAAAACATTCAGATAAGGAACTTCCCATTTTGCAATGGTTTTACAGGCCTTTAAAAATACAGGCTCCATCAGTTTCACAGAATCTTCATCCACATCTCCGGCAAACCTGATAAATCCCGTCAAAGCAATATCACAATGATAGCTATACGGATCGTCCATTGCCAAAGGCAGATAGAACATCAGATCTTCAAAATTCTGAAGTACCTGCACTGCATTTTCATCTGCAGCCAGTAATCGTTTTTCCGAAGCTATAGCTTCCAGTTCCGGCTGTTTTTCTTCAATATATTTTACTAAAAGCGGACGTACATTCGTCAATATATTATCTGAATAGTGAGAAAGTGCCTCAATCATATTTTCTGAAGCCGGTATGTATTTAAGAATGATCTTTGCTGCTTTTGACTGTATGCCATCATCTTTACTGACAAACGCTGTACTTAAAGCCACTCCGAGCATATCCGGATCCACCTTCTTTCTCTGAAATATTTTTTCAGTAAGTCCCAGACTGGAAACCACCACTGTTTTTACCTCTGAGCTCAGCAAATTCGGAAGGTAATGCGAAAATTCTTCATTTTTAAATTCAGCAGCCCCAACAATTTTTTTCAGGTGGGATAATATCGTATTCACGGCTTTTGACTGTGAAGAAACAAGGCCTGCAAGCAGTTCATCCTGCAGATCAGATAATTCTTCTTCCGTTGGTTTTAATGATGTAAAAGCATCCATAAACCAGCCCGTGACATTTTTATTAAAGTTTCTGTTGGAAGCCAGAAGGCATTCTTTCAGGAATCTTTTCCTTTCAATTTTCTTCTCAGCAATGAGCTTTTGAACAATGGGAAACCATTCTTTACGGAAGGGTAAAGATTTGGAAGGAAATTCACATAAATACCAGAAATGTGTATTAAGTGTTTCAGGATAACGGTCAAGATCAGCTGGATAATTACTCAGGTGATGTCCCAATAATTCAGGTTTGGGCTGTACATATCCTTTCTCTGACCATCCTAAAATATCTTTATAATTGAAGGCTGTAAATTCTGCTTCAACGGATTCATTGATAAAGTCTGAAAACCAGTCCGGGCATCCCCATTCCAATATCTGCTCGGTCTGTTCTGCATTGCGGAAAAGGCTCCAGTAATTTTTACCAAAATTCTTTTTGTCCATACATACAAAAGAAGCTATATCTATAATGGAATGCTGGTTCACAGATCCTGCCGTGTGGTAGGAGTTTTTAGTCATTACAATTTTACTGATCTCACGGTCCATTTTCTTGATAGAGGGTATCAGTGTTTTCCTTTCTTCAATGCTAAGCTCTTTTAGAAAGGGAATAATCTCATGTACTTTTTCCTCATTAAGGATCTCATAAAGTCTTTCTTTCATGGGCTTTAATTTGATGTATAAATTTGTTTCAGGTTATTCATTTTTTTCCATTCTTCAGGCAGTCTGATTAGAGATTTCTCTGATTCAAACCCATTATATTTTAACAGTTCATGATAGAGCCCGCGGCGTTTTTTACTATTAAAAACCGTTTTCCCAGCTGCTGAAAGAATCGAGGTCAGCAGTTTTCCTTTGTATTCTTTAAAATTGTTTAAAAACCCTTTGTTAAAAACGGCCTCAAAAGCCGTAATACATGGAGTTTCATATTTATTAAACAGTCCCGGAGACAGAAATAAATAAGGCCTCTCCATGAAAAGTAAATTCATCTTCATTTCAACATTTAAAATCATTTCAAATCCTTCACTACAACATTAATACACAGCATTTTATAACAGCAGTTTTTTCCTGTGAAAACAAAGTCTTTAAAACAGGAAGTCCTATATAAAATTGTCATCAGTCCATCATCTTAAAGATCCGGACAAAAATTGAATAAATTATTTATAAAAAATGTTTTCAGGGACGTAACTTTTAAAGAATCCGATGGCAAAATCAAATGATATCTTGTCTATCCGGATTTTTTTTGTACTGATGACCTGCTTTGCAGCCAACAACAGTTTAAATATTTTACCTCAAAACTTTCATTACCAAACATCCATTTATTCTCATTGGCTAAAATAAAAAAAAATGACTGACAGACAGTAAATTATCCCATAAAAGTGATTTTTTTAACAAATATTAAGTTAATAAAACAATAGTTGGTAAAGCTCTCAGCAGAATAAAAATAATTCCCTGTTTAAAGATATAAACTTAAAAAAATTAGCTAAAAGCTCTATATTGTGATATTTACACAACATTTGGTGTCTTATTTTTAGCATTGATGATGGCTTACAACAAAATTATCTTACCGAACCGATACGTTAATTTTATTTAAAATAATAATTACAGCAGCATTCCACTCCGTTACATTGTACAACAGAAGATTCAAGGTTTTTGCCATTATAAGAAAGAAATGAGCGATATAAGTTTATAGTTGATTTCCAACAAAATCACATTTTAAAACAAAAAAAAGGTGCCTCAAGCCAAATGATTCGACTTTTGAGACAACCTACCCCTTTTATCTGTTTATTTCAGTATTTAATAATTCTTAAGGCACCAATGCAGAATCTTTGCAATGTTTTTGGCGTCGTCTACACCTCTGTGGTGGGTACCTTCTAAAGTCATACCCAATTCGCCCAAAGCTCTGTTCATTCCGACACTTTTCCTGATCGTAGGATGAATTTCACCAAATAATGTCTTCACATTGATGTGGTCATCACTCATGGGATAATCTGTGTAGAATCTTCTTGCCTGGTTTTGAAGCATGTTCAGGTCATAGTTTCCGTAACTTGCCCATGTCAGTTCTTCGGAATCATACTCTGCCCTCAGGATATCGAAAGCATCATCCAGCATAATGCCTTCATGATCCAGCATATTTTGGGTAATTGTAGTCAATTCCGTACAGAACGGACTTACTTTTGAATGCTGGGGTTTTACTAAAATTCCTTCATTTTTAGAGATCTTACCCGTTTTTGCATTCATGATGCATACCCCTATTTCGATGATCTCACTTTCCTGACCTCTTGGCGGCCGGTTTTCCCAACATGTTGCTTCAAGGTCTACTATTAATATATTGTCTGTTGTTTTCACTTGTTTAAAATTTAATTGTTAAAGATTGGAAGAGGGATTCGGGAAGAGGGAAATTTGAACAGTGTCTTATTTACTTCCAGCCTCCGGCATCAGTCTTCCAGCCTATTATCATTTACAGAATCTTACTTAAAATTCTGGCTGTATTATATGCATCGTCTGCTCCGCTGTGATGGGTGCCTTCAAAACTCATATTCAAATAACTTAAAGCTCTTTTAAGCCCTATTTGTTTATGTAATTTGAAATGTCTTTTAAATTCATGCATCACATTCATATAATTTTCTGAAAAAGGATTGGTTATCCCGAGCCAGTCACATTGTTCTATGATCTTATTATATATAAAAAAGTTTCGGCAAAAAATTACCGAAACTATACTTTAAGAGTCATCAACTCTTCTTTTATAAAATCAATGACTAAAGAATTCAACTTTTTGTTGATTCTTTTCTGCTCTTTTTTTTCAATAGCTGTAAAAGCTACCGGGAAGTCTTTATCGAAGTCTTCTAAAATATCCTGCGCAAAAAGGCCAATCACTTTACCTATCATTTTAGGCTCGAATTCACCGATTTTGCTCACCACATTATTCAGTCTGTTGGCTGTAGCATATTTTTGGATTTCCTCCCAGATCTCCTGAGCTTTTTCACTGAAATGAACCTGTTTCTGAACAGTTTTCGCTTGTTTTTTAACCATTTTCGCTTTTTCGACCCATTTTTCATTCTTGTTTTTCAGAATGATTCTGGCTCCGTTTCCAAAATATCTGGTTTTCAAGGTCTTTATGATGGTACCTTCACACCTATTGTTCTCTAATTCAGGTAGTCCAAGCCATGCCGGAATTTTTGAATTGAAAACATTAGGGAATTTCAAAGCTTCCTCAAGACTTCCCTGAAACAAAATTTTTGCATAGAAAAATCCTGTCTCTTCAAAAATCTGATTGACCACTTCTGTATCCAAATAGGTAACTCCATTCAGTTTAATATCGAAAGCGTAAAATTCGTTGTGAGGGGCATATTCAATACCTTTCTGTACTTTCACAGCATCTTTTACGGATTCTACTTCTTTATGTTGGTAACCGCCACCGAACAATTCACCGTAGATCACTACAGTTTCAACATCCGGGTGGATGGTCTTTACTTTCTGAAACACTTCTATCACATTATTTCTGTAGCGTTCCAACATCTGATGGGCATTGAAAAATTTTTCATCTTTTTCGATGAAAGCAGTTCTCTTCGCGATTTTAATTTCCTTTCCGTCGGTAAAGAAAGAGAAATTAGCGCCGTGAACTTTTTCCTGTACGATGAAAACCTCATCCCCAAAACCCTGCATTCTGATCTGGTCGATCACGCGGGTCTGGTAAGCATTTTCTATAGCGTTATATGTTTTAAAAATCATTCTGTTTAGTTTTTAATCATTTCTGATTCGTTTTTCTGCATCTGGGTAATATGCCTTTGAGCATGGAGTGACAGAAAATAAATATATTCATATACATTAATTTTCCCTAGGTCATTTACTGTCATTGTCGTTTTATACAAGAGTCCTTCGCCATTTTTCATTACCTCAAGATAGTGTACGCATTGAAGATATTGTTGGCTTATTAAGCTTCGGATTTCATCTAAGCGCAATTCTCCTCTCGGTTCCATGTGATTGGGTCTTATCCATTCAAAAGCACCATATTCTCCTACTTTGTCAAAATTTTCTTTATTGAAACTGTAGTTTTTTATTTCAGATTCCAGATCAAGATCTAAAGAATTCTTCATTGCTTTTTTGGACCCTTTTTCAATAAGGATGAGCAGATAAAAATTCGTAAGATAAATGTGCTCTAAAATCTGCTGAATCGTCCAGCCTCCGTTTGAAGGCTGATGATTCAACGTTTTTTTATCTTTTTGAAACCATCCGTCTACATTATCAAATGTGAACTTCAGATGTGCTTTTATATCTTCAATAAATCTAAAAATGTCCATTACAATTCTTTAAAGTTTTGCAGCAGGTTTAGGATATTTTCCTTTCCTACCGGATTCATGGAGTGGCAATAGAATTTCGGAAGGTCCAGATAATGATCCATACAATATTCTACCAGCCATTTGGCGCAGTCGTATCCTGTTTTCTCAACAAATTCCTGAGAATTCTGTTTCAAATAGTGTTCGTCTGCAAGATCATGGTCAAAAGATATCATTTCCGGGAGTCCTTTTTCCAAGATCCTGTTGACAAACTGTTCGTAATTCCGAACAATGTGCCAGTCACTTCTGAGGAAAATATCCTGTTGGGTATAATGATAAGCCTCGATCGGGTATCTTATATCATCCAGAAATAATAATCTTTTTGTTTTTTCCATTGTTTAATTTTTTAATTTGAAAAATAAATGTTTAATGCTTTAATTACACTTTTCACATTCGTGTTCGGATAAAATCCGGAACTATTGATACAATTTATTTCCACTATTCTCCAACCTTCTTCCGTTAAACAGATATCCATTACAAAAGCTTCTTCAAGATTAAAAAGCCTGATCATTTCATTAGCGAAGCTTAATCCATCTTCTGAAACTTTTTCTTCGAAAGGAACACTATCATTAAATTTATAATACCCGGCATCAATAATTTGTCCGCCAACGATCCAAAGTCTTGCTTCTTTTATTGTTCGTTTTGCTTCGGAAACCTGTATCAATGAATGTTCATTAATTCTATTATTTTGAGATTCCAGAGCTTCAAACACAAAATCCTTCCATTCGTTTTCTGAAAATACTTTTCCTGTAAAGATCTTTGCTTCACTATAAGGTTTAATGAATTTAACCTCACCTTTCTTCCAGTTCAGCTGCTCAGAGATTCTATGAACAGAAACATGATGATTAAGGAGATTTTTACCATAATATTTTGAATATACTTCATACAGATGATTTCCTCCGTAAAAAGAACCCGGAAACCAGTCTGTATTCTGTTTTGCCAATCTTGCAATTGTCACCGAACCGTATACAAAAACATCTTTTCTATCTGTTTTGAACTCTATTTTTTCTGCCGCTGGAGGAATATTAATTACATCATAATCAATATTCAGTTCTTCCAATGCATCAAAAATTTTATAGTGATCCGGATCTAAATAGACATTAGCCTGAATTAAGAAATGCATGGTTATTGGTTTTAAGGTTCTTTTATTTATTTTTTTGGATGAAAACTAAAAGCCTGATAAGAGAGGTTATATTCATACTGTTTAAAACTTCTATTCCTTCCATCTTTCTTACACCATCATATCAGCACAATTGGAACTAGCGAAGGCAAAAGGCTTTGCTTTAAACACATATCCCATTCCCAAAATATATCCCATAGCATCTTTCAGTGCTACATTGGATTTAAAATCCGGGTCGGTATTAATATCTGCGTGTACCTCCATTTCCACACCATAAGCATCCAGCACAGAACAGATCGCGTATGCAATTTCAACGGATTTGTTGACTTCATTCAGCATTCGCTCCTTGATACTGATACTCTGTATTTCTCTTTCTTTTCTGATAAAGGTAAACGCTCCTTTTCCCTCACGAATAAACACTACTGCCGTAGCATAACTGATGGCATCTCCGTATACGTGGGAGTCTGATCCCACACATACTTTCAGACGGTGTCCGTTGGCCTGTTCGCGAATGATGGCTTCTTCTACCAACTGTGTGATAGAGTGCTGGAAAATTTTTCCACTCATATTCTGCCATGTTTGTTGTTGCGTTTCCATTTTTTCTACATGTTTTAAATTTTGTTTTAAATTAATTTCTGAATTGTGAATCGTCAATTAGTTTTCACTGTCAATATTTTTAAATTCATTTGCAAAGCAAAATTCATATTGACTATTCACTTTGCACTCCGAACCGGACTTGAACCGATACCATCAGTTTTGGAGACTGAGATGCTATCATTACACCATCAGAGTAAAATTGTTGATTCATTAGGACTCGAACCTAAACTCCAAGAATCAAAATCTTGTGTGCTGCCATTACACTATGAATCAATTTCATGAGTAATAAGTAATTGGTAATGAGTAATATTAGAAATCAGTCAGGTATCAATGATTGTTCATTGCTTATTACTTATCATTCATGTTTTTGCGGAACAGACAGGAATTGAACCTGTACCTTTAGTTTTTCAGACTAACGTGCAGACCTTCTACACCACTCTTCCGGATTTTATAAGTAATGAGTAATTGGTAATATGAAAATCTGTGACTAGCATTATTACTCATTGCTCATTATTTATTATTTATATTTTTGGTACGGGAAGAGGGATTCGAACCCCCAAAAGCTTGATCCTAAATCAAGAGTGTCTGCCATTCCACCATTCCCGCAGTTTTTTTAAGTAATGAGTAATATTTTCTATTTTCATCATTACTCATTGTTCATTACTTATTACTCATATTCTGTACCTCTCCCCAGATTCGAACTGGGACTTTACGGGGTTTAAAGCCGTTTTCTCTGCCAATTGGAATAGAGAGGCGTTATTTTATCAGTAATGAGTAATATGAAAATCTATGGTTATTACTTATTGATCATTGCTCATTACTTATGTCATGGTAGGTTTGAGAAAGCTCTGTCTGTTTATAAATTATGCCTGCTAGTATTTGTAAAGATCTTCTGCTCTTGACAAACCTTTCTCATTTCCTAATGTATTTTGTTTAAAAAAGTAAAAGGCCGTCTGTTTTTATTGACTAAAGATCTTCTGCGCTCGACAGTCCTTTTTTCTCTTTTCTTTTTTTGTGTGAATGATAACTGGCCAATTTTTAAAAATAATCTGAACTTTCATGGTATTAAATCAATTCAATATTGACCAGTTATTCACATCCAGTACTCTATAAGGGAATCGAACCCTTGTTTTCTGCTCGAAAGGCAGGCGTCCTCACCGTTAGACGAATAGAGCGTTATCCACAAACCAGGAATCGAACCTGGACAACAAGAGTACATTTCCTGCATGCTTCCATTACATTATCTGTGGTTGGTGGAAGTAGTAGGATTCGAACCTACTCAGCAATGAAGCAACAGATTTACAGTCTGCCCCGACTCTCCAACTTCGGCGTACTTCCGGATTTTTTTGAGCAATTAGTCATGATTCATAAGTAATTCCTCATTTTCCTGTTAAAAAGAAAAGGTCTGTCTTTATATTGAATGTTTGGTTAAAGATCTTCTGCGCTCGACAGCCTTTTTCTTTTATTAATAAAGGATATTCTTTACTATAGATGATAAAAAATCATTGATAAAAGATTCTTATATTTCCTATAGTTTTTACTTTGAGATGGCTATGGGATTCAAACCCACTCAGTTGACACAACGGTTTTGCAGACCGTCCCGACTCTTCTACTTCGGCGAACCATCAGATTAAAAAATAAAGTCTGTCTAAAATTGTTTGATATAAGAACTTCTGCGCTCAACAAACTTTATTTTTACCTAAAAATTTATAAATGATATTTTTTAACTTTTAATTCATCCGGAGAGAAGAAAAGCCTGTCTGTATTTTTCGTGTTTGGCGTAAGATCTTCTGCTCTCGACAAACTTTACTTTTTCTCCTGAAACAATTAACAATTAGTTACCTGCGATTCTGGAAAGACTCGAACTTTCAACTTCCGGTTTAACAGACCGGTGCTCTGCCATTGAGCTACAAAATCATTGTAATTCCGGAAGGACTCGAACCTTCAACCTCCGGTGTATCAGACCGACACTCTAACCACTTGAGCTACGAAATCATTTGTATTCCATAAGGGGATCGAACCCTTGTCGTCCGGTAGAAAGCCGGATGCACTTGCCACTATGCTAATGGAACCAATTGTCTGGAAAGCAAGATTCGAACTTGCGACCTCCCGCGTCCAAGACGGGTAAACAACCACCGTTATCTTTCCAGCTTTGGGGTTCACTTCTGTTTCTTTTCCGGGAGACAGCCGGATGGGAAAGTTTCCATGAACCTTTTTGTGATTCCGAGAGGACTCGAACCTCTAACCCTGGGTTTAGAAAACCCATGCTCTATCCAGTTGAGCTACGGAACCGCTTTTTGTAACCCCAGAAAGATTTGAACTTTCAACCCCCGGTTTAAAAGACCGGTGCTCTAACCATTTGAGCTATGAGATTATTTTAAAGTCGTGAATAGTCAATAAGCAATTCGCTTCGCTTGTCAATTTTAAAATTCACATTCTTTGTAATCTCAGAAGGACTCGAACCTTCAACCTTCGGTGTCGTAAACCGACGCTCTATCCAATTGAGCCATGAGATTTTCTCCTTTGGGTATCTCCGGGGATCGAACCCTGTTCTCCGGTTCCACAGACCGGCGCTTTACCAAATAAGCTAAAGAAACCATAAAAAAAGCGCCTCTTTTCGGGAGGCGCTTCATATATTTAAACGTAAAAGATCATTAGCTGACCCACGTATATAAGCACCTTTTATCCACAATTTCACTATCAAGAATACATGCAACACCTGTCGGTTCCTGTCCGAATAGTCTTGAATATTGATTGAATATGTTGTGTAACTGTTTCATTTTATTTTTGTTTGTTTCTAAATTATTTTTAACTGAATCCTGAAAACCTGTTGCTTTCAATTTTCGGTTGCAAAGTAAATATGAATTTTTGGAATCCGCAAATAAATTTTCAAATTAAAATACTGATAATCAATTTGTTAGGTGTTATTTTTAGCATAGAGAATTTCTGTCCGCAATATTTTGCAGATATCTTAATTACCTAAATGACTGTCTCTCACCGGGTTGCTTATCACTCTATTTTATCGTATTAAAGTTTCATTGTTAATTAAAAATTTTTCATGTTTATGGTTATTTTTTTTCATTCTAAATAATTTCTGACCTAAAAAACAAAAAACGCCTCGGTTTTCCGAGGCGTTTCTGTTGTATTTTGATTAATTTTTTACGGGTTTACAGTAAATAATTTCCAAAGTCAGCACATCTCGCCTCATTCCATATCACCTCATCATATCCGAATAATCCTTTGTTAGAAGGACTTTCGCATAGTTCTGCATTGATATGTGCTCTTTGTATTGTCATAATTTTCTGGTGCAAAGATAAATCTTTTTTGATATTATTTTATAATATTCACAATTTCGGGAAAGTTTTAGATAAGCAAAGGGATGTAAAGGAATCAATTAAAAATTGATTTGATAAAGCTGAATTTTCTTTAATTTTTAAATTCTTGAATCTTTAAAATTTAATTCCTGAACATTTTATTTCTTGCTGTTTTGAATCTCGAAATGTCCTTTAGAATCACGTCATCACCGGGATTAAAATATTTCAGTTCATTGACAATTTCTGAGCGTGTATCTACTTTTTCCGCGATGATTTCATAGGCTATATTTCTGATTGCGGCCTGTAATTCCGGATCTTTCTTGAATTCATACTTCATGGCTTCCAGGTAAGTGATCTTTTTATGATCCGGAGTTTTCTCATACAAGTTCTTTATTTCTGATTCCAGCTTTTTAACATCAAAAATATTGGCAAAATAGTTATTCAGACAGTTGAAGGCATCTTTATCCTCATCCCATCCCTTCAATAATATTTTCTGTGCCTCCTCCGGCTTTTCCATTTTCTTACGGTATACCAAAGAAGCTTTCACCATCTGATTATTTCCTGTATAATCATCTGCAACGATCTGATAATAATAATGGGCATTTTTAAGATCGTTTATTTCTTTGTAAAGATCTCCTACTTTTTCTTTCTGCTCCATTTCTTTATAAAGCTCAATTGCTTTTTTATGTTGTTTTGCCTTTTCATAGCAAACCGCGGCATCGGATTTATTATTCAGTTTTTTAAGATATACTACCGCTGCTTCATTATAAAGCCCTCCATTTTCCAGTGTTTTTGCACCTCTGTAATTATCCTGCAGCAGGTTCATATAGACTCTTGCTGCCTTTTTGTAATCTTTTTCGGCAATGTATTTTTCGGCAAGCTCTTCATATTTACTGCGAATTCTGTCGAAAAGTGAATTTTCCAGATAGAAACTGCCGCTTCTGCTTCCTTTTCTTCCTGCGGAATTTCTGTTGTTCTGCTCTTTATCTTTTAAAGAAGTGATCACCAGAAGAATGATGAAAGCAACCACCAGAAAAATGGCTAATGTACCCATCACACTCCAGAAGCTTTCATGGAATAACTGGGCAACAATTCCGACAACCTTAAACATCGCCAGCAGCACGAATGCTGCCATGAATTTGTCTATAAATTTCTGTCTATTCATCATCATCGGATTTTAAAATGGTTTTATCTTCCCTGAAAAGACGATAAAGGAGCAACAACACACAAATTACCAGAACCCACACAAACCAGTTGTATCCAAACATTTTGACCAGCGGATAAAATAAGTACACAAGCATGGCTACAAGGATAGCAATTAAAATAACCTTCACCCAGACAGGGACATTATCACCACCCACATTCAAAGATTTATTTTTAAACAGGAAAGAATACAATCCTACTCCCGCAATCATCAGAATCACCATATACAGGATGTCCGAGACAGGAGCCTTTTTTTCCAATGGTGTACCTTCCGTACCTATTGCCTTTACTTTAGCTTTGTCAATGGACGCCGAAGACGGATCCATCATATCTAACGTCCCGTAAAGTTTCCCTAATGAATCAGCCATTAACGCCTTTCTCTTTTTCAGAAGATATTTTACAACATCACCATTCACAGGCTTTCCTTTGGTGTATTGCTTTAAAGAATCTGAAATTTTACGTTTCAGGTTTTCTGTTTTCTGTTCTAGGTGTTTTGTAATTTTTTTGGTGTAAATGATTTTAAGAGAATCTCTGCTCTGTTTTTCTTTATTGACAAGCTTTTCAATATCCTTTCCAATTTCGCCGACCTCTCTGCCGCCAGCTTTTTTATAATTCTCCTTGTCTTTTTTTGTTTTGGATTCTATGATTCCGGCGTGAATAAGTTCCTGGGATAATCCTTTTCTCTCCCGATGATACATTGAATCTATCTTCAGATCAATTTCCG
Organism: Chryseobacterium sp. 2VB; assembly: GCF_005503635.1. Classification (NCBI taxonomy): domain Bacteria; kingdom Pseudomonadati; phylum Bacteroidota; class Flavobacteriia; order Flavobacteriales; family Weeksellaceae; genus Chryseobacterium; species Chryseobacterium sp. 2VB. The sequence goes on along the minus strand of NZ_SCNC01000007.1, from coordinate 58,045 downwards.
AGGTTCCGGACTGGAAAGCAATCATATCTGAGGGAGCTTTTACCGCATTACCAGCTATTTTTCCTGAAGAAGGCATGTTTTCTTCCTGTACAGAATTACTTTTATCAGAGGGCAAGGCAACCCTTAACACAATCGCTGCAATAATGAGCGCCCAGAATACTCTGCGGAAATTTTTTGTTCCTGCACTTTCATTCTTTCCATTGGTGCCCCGGCCAAATAATACTTCCAGCCATGTAAATTTAGCAAAACCATCTCCCCGGGAAGTTCCCATAACATCAAGAGAAACGCCTAGTTCTACTGCGCGTTCGGGATACTTTTCAATATACTGTAAATATTTTTCTATTTCTTTTTTGTTCCCTGCCATTACTTTTTTAAGGTCAAACGGCAGGTTCTTCATCCATTCTTCTTCGGTTTGTTTGGGCTGTAATGCTTCCATAACCTGTTCATCATCCACTTCAACCGTATAGCTTTCTATTTTTTGAGGGATTGAAACGCCATTCAATGGTTTTCTAATGGTTTCTTTGATCCTTTCCGGATGTTGAATCAGAGAAAGCCAGTCGATTTCTTCAGACAGTTTTACCAGTCCGAATTCAGGGTGCATAATCAGAAACCGGGAATCAAGCTGAGCCCAGTCTTCGGTGTTTATTTTAGGATAAAAGATGGTATTTTCCGGAATGAAAAGTCTGTCGTCCACACTTTGAAAGTACGCGTTTCTGCCTATTTCCTGTGGGGCATGATCTTTAAAAACAAGAAAACACCCATACAGCACATTGGGATGATCAGCCGGAACAGCAAAAGACTGTACCTGATTTAAATGAATTCCCAGCGTTTCCATTTCCTGAAGCCACACCACTGGCGAAGAGCCTCTGATCAGAAGTCCTTTTTTAGGATAGCTGTTTTTCGGGAAAGGTTTTATTCTAAGCTCCATAATCCACAATCTGTTCTATAAACGGTTTTAAAAACCTGTCACACATATCATCCATTGTTCTTACTTTCAACAGAGCATGTTCCGGAAGATAATATTCTGATCCTCCAAATTCTGTATAGGTAGCCAACGAGAGAAATCCTCCCAATGTAGAAGGAATGAAGAATTCTTCAATACTCTTGTTACTGCTTCGGAAAGTCAGCATTCCCCGTGAATCGGTAATAATTTCGCTTCCATCAGGAAATGTAAATTTATTTTTATTCTGCTCTGCAAAGATTCTGATATCATATTTATTCTTAGAAAAGTTCAGCGTATTTTCAGAAGCACTGTATAATTCATTTCCGGAAACGACCAGATTTTCATGCTGATTAATTCCGATTTTATTGAAATTATTGATGATCTTCAATCCGCTTCCTTTAAGCTTGGCGACTTCGGCTTCGGCTTTTATATTATTTTTTTCAAATTCTTTCTCTTTTCCGGTAATAGGTTCTACGGAAATATTTCCATCAATATTAATTTTGTAATGGGTAACATTATCAGGATGATGGAGATAAAAATTCCGTCCGAAGTAAATCAGCTGAAAATATTCCGGAATATTCATTCCTGTAAGGTTTTGGTCGGAATACTCTCCTGTATTAAGATTTAACTTTGAAATCAGTTTCTGATCAGACTGATACTGACACAAAATAAAGTGCTGCTGCCTGTTTTTTGACAAGGCAAACTGTCCCTTGGGTTTTATGGAAATTTTATCAAACAACACTTCGCAGCCATGATGGGTTTTATAATAATCATAGGAATGTCTGTCATAATAGTTATCAGAAAGATAAGTCTTCAGCAATTGTTTTTTTGAACTCAGAATGAAAAACTCTCCGTCATATAGAAACTTAGCAATCTTATTAACCGGTGCCGGGAACAAGATCGGATAGTTTTGCGGAAGATCTGTTTTCTTTCCGTTAAAATTTTGAACGGATTGTTTTTGCTGCGGCGGATTGGCCCACAGTTCCTGCAATGGAAGTTTTATTTTCTGGATATGCTTTCTTGCTCCTTTGTGATGTTTGTAAAAATTGATTTCACCATCCGAGGCTGTCGTTACCAAAAACTTCAGCTGGTCCCTGTTCTGATGTACAACCCGTTGAATCTTCTCATCAGCCATGTTATCCTGATGGGTAATGAAGAAAACTTCAATATCCTTTTCTGAGTGATTTTCATTAAAAAACTTCTCCAGTGCTTCTGAAACTTCCAGAACAGCACTTACCTGATTAAGATTTTCCACTACTTCTTCCACTTTGTTCAGCGCAATGGGAGTAGCTGCCTGTCCTAAAGCGAAGATTTTACATTCAGAATGGGCTTTGGGATGTTTTATAACCGCTATTGCTGAGGCATACGCTAATACTTTTGGAGTTCCCCAGTTTCTGAGGGAAGTGTCAATAAGGATAATTCTTTCAAAAATATTTTCTTCAGGCGGAATTTCTCTTTGCATATACAATGCCTCGCTATTCGCAACACGATTCATAAAGACATCATCTTCGTTGGCAAATTCGGAAAGAAGCATCCGGTGAAAATCACCTTTGTTGGTCATATCAGAAATTCCTCCGATAGGCTGTTCACCGGGAGAAAGATGGCGCATTGGAATTTTCAGCCCGCTCCATATTCTTTTGATCAGGCTTCCTATCTGAAAGGTCTTTGGCTCATCAGTCAATTCTTTGATAAAATCTTTATCTGTATCTGCTGTTGTTTCTTCTTCTACTACCTCATCATCCAGTTCCGGCTCATCAACCAGGCCTTTCATGGCGTCAATGACAGACTGTACTGTAGGAAATTTTTCATTCAGATTTAAGGCGCTCAGATCTTTGTTGAAAGCTATTGAACCTTCGTCTTGTTTTTCTGCACTGATCGCTAGTTCCTGCGGTCGTTTATAATAGATCTTTAAATAAATATCCGCATGAAGAGAGCCCACCCTGTTATGACTATTGCTGAACAAAGTCTGGAGCAATACAATTCTGTTCTGTTTCTCCTTATAAACTTTGGGTAGTGATTTTATTTTTTCAAGGAATTCAATTGGCTTTTCCGCGTTGAACTCAAAATCTTCACCGCTATAAAACTCAGCTGTACGTCTTAACGGGCCTGCAAAGTCCGTATATCCATCCTGCATCGCATACAAAACCATAAGCAATGCCCCGAACGGAGGCCATCCCTGTGGCTGAAGCTCTTTCAGTATCTCCATTAGATAAGGCCTGTAAGCTATGGCTCCTACTCCGGGAATGGAGAGGAGATTGTTTTCATGATAACCGGAATCACCGGGAACATCTTCATCAGTTTTCCATTCCCAAAAATAATTTTCATAGGACTGGAAATAAGCCTTTAATTCCATTCTCTTGATTTTTCAGTAAGGCGGAATGAGCTTACGGATAATGGACGAAAATCTGTTTCTTTTATTGAAAGATAATTCCCATTTCCATCCCACAGCAGCCATCCTTCCTCTTGATTATATTTTTGCTGCAACAGTGTGCTTAGGTTTTTAAATTCAAAATCCAGACCTGCAGGCAATAAATGTCTGTCCTTCGTCCAGTAGGTCTTTCCGGGAAAGCTTAATAATGGAGTTCCCATAAACAGGGCTTTATCGCCCAGAACTGTCCATTTTATTTTTTCAAGCTTAAACTTCGGTAACGCAGCGATACTTTCTTTAATATCGGCAATGTTGCTCAGCAAAGCGATAACCGGATGTTCTTCATTGCTTTCTTTTAGTTGTATCCGAACCTGTTCATGAATCCCAAAATAGTTTTGGTTTGAAGGTGGAAAACTAAGCTGCAATGCTTTGTCTATCGGAATCCAGAGCAAAGCTGTCCGTATTTTTTTACTCGGAACCAAAGCCTCTTTTCTGAATAAAAGCCCATCACGAAGTTCATACAGAATAAAGTCCGGCAATTGTTGTAGCTCCGGAGCTGCTGCCTGTTCATCGGTAAAGCCTTTCAGCCAGACCGTATCTCCATCCATGGCAATCAGAATATTTTTCCAGTCTCTGAGGGAACCCAGAAAATCTTCATCAGAACGGGGGAGTTCTGCCCGGAATTCTTTTAAACGCTTTGAAGAATCTTCTGCCATAAGCTTTCAATTTCCTGCTGAATATATTGTTTCTGTTCCGGATTTCTGATCCAGTCGCAACGGGTCTGCAGATATCTCAGTTTATCTTTAATCACATTTTGCTCTTCAAAGCTCAGCATTCCGCCATCCCATTTCTCCACCAGAATTTTTACGTCTTTCATGACTTCTTCAGGATTGGGAGTTTTGTTCTGCATAGCCTGAGGATGAGAATCCGGATGATTATCTTTCTCAATCGTTCTGTTGATAATTCCTTCCAGAATTTCAATCTGTTCTTCTGTATCCCAGATATGTTTCAAAACCCATAGATCGGAAAGTACAGCTTCTTTTCTTCCACAGATCAGTGCACTTGCAGCGATCAGATTCTGAAGTTTCACCGCTCTACGGTCGGAAATGGCAATACCTGTATTTCTAAGGTTCATAATGGTATTCAGATAGACTTCATAGATGGGTTTCAGATCTATTATTCTGCACAGCTTCTGAAGTTGTCTGATCGCATCAGCATGAATTTCCGGAATTTCCGTTTCTTCTTCATTTTCCAGCTTTCTCCCTGCCAGAAGAACTTGCTGCAAAAGTTCAGGATTCACATAATCTACACTGATTCTTACCAGAAAACGGTCAAATAATGCATTCAATGCTTCATCTTCCGGAAGAACGTTACTTGCTCCCACAAACATCAGTGCAGGTAAGTGCTTTGTTTCTTTTCCTCTTTTAAAAATCTTCTCATTGAGTGCCATCAAAAGGGAGTTCAGAATAGCAGAATTGGCATTGAAGATCTCATCCAGGAAAACCATGGAAGCCTCGGGCATCATTCCTTCCGTATTGGTAAGAAGTTCCCCTTCTTTCAGTTTTCTGATATCAAAAGGGCCGAAAATCTCGTTCGGTTCTGTAAAACGGGTTAATAAATATTCAAAGTTTTTCCCGTCTTTCACTGTTTTTGCCAGGGTTCTGACAATGGCTGATTTTGCAGTACCCGGAGGACCGTATAAAAAGGCATTTTCTCTTGCCAAAAGGCAGATCCCCAACAGATCTACGACATCATTTTTGCCTACAAAAGTTTCTTTTACGTAGTTTAGAACTGTATTAAGCTGATTTATATTCTGGTTCATTGACTTAAAAAATTAAAATTTCCACCATTTTTTCTTTTGGGGTTTCTGTTCTTCTTTGCTTTCTGCCTGTTCATTTCTTTTGCTGAATGAAAAGGCCATTCTCTGATAAGGATCTTTGATATCAAAGTACAATTGAGATCCGTCATCAAGAGTAAGTGCATCCATGATCTTATTTCCATCCCTGACCAGACTTTGTGAAACATCCTGTTTATTGAAATGATGCCTGATCAGATCCCTTTCGTCGGAAATTCTTGTAATAATATAGGGAGAAGCTTTGGTTCCGTCCCCTGTTTTTTCAAGGCATTCAAAAATGAGCTGTGCTATTGTCATTTCAATACTTCGTCCTTTATCTTCGTCCAGTTCTTTGTATGCAAAATATTTATAAATATGAGCTCTCGGACTCAGCAAAATATTGACGTTTACATATTGTATAACCTCTTCAAATTTTCCTTCATTGAGTAAATCCTGCATGTTTTCAATATCTTCTGAATACGGATCATATTCAGGATCATTGATTACCAGCTTACGGCATTTCAGGAACGTTTCTTTGGTGGGGTCCGCTAAAAATTCAAATACTTTCTCATATGTTTTCATTATTGTCTTCGGTTATAGTTTTTAGTTCTCGCCAGAATGCGTCTTTATGCATTCCAAATTCGGCAATCAGTTGTTTATTGATAAACGGAATTTCTGCCAGTTTATCATCTTTTTTTTCAACAATTCTTTCCAGATATAGCTTTCTGTAGGTATTGTCTTTCAGTTCTTCAGGCCAATTTACGTTTTTCAGATCAAGATCATATCCTATTCCGGAATAGTGAAACTGTGTCAGAATATTTTCCAGCATAGGGATTAAAGCATCTTCGGGATCCACAGTATGTAAAGCAGCCATTACCTGTGGCAAAAATCTGAGTGACATATCTGCGGATAAGATGGAAGGAATATCCCGTGTTCCTTTGAATCCGGGAATAAGATTTTCAATATCCTTTTCGGTATTTTCTCTGATGAGATAAAGCTGTGCACTGTGATAGAGAATCTTGGCGGCCCATACGGCTGTCTGTTTGTTACAGATTAAACGGTCTGATAAAAATTCAAGTCTTTCTTTTTCGAATTCTGTTTCAAAATAATCTCCTGCTTCCGCCTCTTCCTGAGGGGAGATTTGCTGTAAGCTTGAAAAAAGAGTAATACATTCTTCCTTACGAAGCAAAAAGATCGTGTCTAAAAACGGTGACTTGGTTTCCATGATCTAACAAAAATAAAATTATTTCGTTGAGAATAAAATTTTTGTGGGGAAGATTCATGTTAAATATGGATTCTTTGAAGTAATTATAAGGTTGGAAAGCGCAAAGGCGCAAAAAGTTATAAGCATTATGCTGTTTTTAAGGCGCAAGAAAATCAAAGATTTTCAGCAAGGTAAATCTTACCATCTAAACCTATAAGGTTTGAAATTACATATTCATTACTATAAAGATTGTTTCGTCGCTAAAGCGACTCGCAATGACTACTGTGATACAATTTCAATGATATTATTTTCAGGATCAAGGATGACGCTTTCATAATAGCCGTCCCCGGTGGTACGCGGTTCTCCAGCCACTTTATATCCATCTTTTCTCAGTATTTCTGTAAGTTCGTCTACTTTTTGTTTATTGTCTACAGAAAATGCGAGATGAATAATTCCATACTGCTGGGATTCATAAGAGTTTTCAGTTTCTCTGATATCCGGTCTGGTCATAATTTCAAGGCGACAGCCGCTCTCAAAACTTAAAAAATAGGATTGAAAATTTTTAACAGGATTGTGATACTTTTCATTGGAAACGGCTCCGAAATATTTCTGATAAAACGCTCTGGATATTTCCAGATCTTTCACCCAAACAGCGATATGTTCAATTGTCATAATTTCAATTTTTACGGTTTGACTATTGCAAAAGTAGCCGCTGGCCTTTAACGATACCCGCTCCACATTATTCTTTTATTGTCCTGTATTTACCAGGTTAGGTTTTGGATTATACGAAGGTCTTTATTAAAAAATATTATTTAAAGCATTTATTAATAACATCTTATACATTTTATTAATAAGACGTCGTTTCATTGTTTCCATTTTCGTAATTACAGAAACAAACTAAAAGTTATTATCTTTGTCCCATTCAAAATAACATTATGAGTATTCACATCAGTGCAAAAAAAGGAGAAATTGCCAAAGTAGTATTGCAGCCGGGGGATCCGCTTCGTGCACAGTATATTGCTGAAAATTATTTAGAAAATGCTAAACTGGTAAGCAAAACCAGAGGAATTTTTTATTATACAGGTCTTTATAAAGGGAAGGAAATCACTGTAGGAGCAAGTGGAATGGGTTTTCCAAGTATCGGAATCTATTCTTTTGAACTGTTCACAGAGTATGAAGTAGATACGATCATCAGAATCGGGACTTGTGGTGCTTACAATACTGATCTTCAACTTTTTGATATTTTAAATATTGACAAAGCTGCCAGCGAAAGTACGTACGCCAAATATGCATGGGGAATTGAAGAAGAAATCCTTTCTCACCAGGGGAATATCTTTAATACCATCAACGAAACGGCTAAAGATTTATCATTAAATGCTAAAGCCATCAATATCCACAGTAGTGATATTTTCTACAGAAAAGATCCTGCTACTCCGGAAATTGCAACAAAATACAACTGTCCTGCAGTAGAAATGGAAGCTTTTGGTTTATTTGCCAATGCTCAGCATTTAGGAAAAAATGCAGCGACTATTCTTACGGTAACGGATATTATTCCTACCCACGAAAAAATCTCTGCTGATGAAAGAGAAACAGCTTTGAATCCTATGATGGAACTGGCTTTGGAATCGGCTATAAAGAGTTTGTAAGAACTAAATTCATTATAGAAAAAGAGCTTTACTTTATCAGTAGAGCTCTTTTTTATAGTCTGAAAAAATTTCTGGCAGTTTCTGTAGTCTCGTCTGCCACTTCAGAAATGCTGATCTTCTTCAGATGGGCAATGGTTTGTGCTACATAAGGTAAGAATGAGGGTTCATTCCGTCTGTTCTGTATTCTCGGCATATTCTTCGGAAGCATAAATGGCGCATCCGTTTCAATCATCATTCTATCGAGAGGTACATATTTTATGACGTCTTCCAGATGTTTAAATCTTTTGGCATCACTTATGGCTCCGGTAAATCCTAAATAAAATCCTTTATCAAGATAAGTTTTTGCCTCGTTCAAGGTTCCGGTAAAACAGTGTACTACGGCTTCAGGTAACTTTGAAAGATAGTGATCTGTAATGTCATTAAATCTTTTAAATGCGGATCTTTCATGAAGAAAAAGGGGTTTATTAACTTCTATGGCGAGCTCAAGTTGTGCCCGATAACATTTTTCCTGAATAGGTCTGGGAGAGAAATCACGGTCAAAATCCAGTCCGCACTCTCCTACGGAAACCACATGATCCTGCTTTAATAATTGCCTGAGTTCACTAATACTTTGTCCATTAAAAGATTGGGCATCATGGGGATGAATTCCGGCTGTTGAAAATAAAATTTCGGGATATTCTTCTGCGATTTCCGCAGACTCTCTGCTTCCACGTATGCTGGTTCCGGTGAGAATCATATGTTCAACACCATGATCTAATGCTCGGTTGATAATTTCTTCGTGTTCTTTATAGAACTGTTTATTGGTCAGATTAATGCCAATATCAATATAAGTGTTCATCTATTTTTTACTTTTTATTTGATGTTAATTTCTAAATATAAATTGGAAACTGATTGATTCGCAGCTTCTGTTTTATATCTGCAAAACTAGACGTATGGTACGCAATCTTTTTACGCAGTTAAAAAGAAGAAAAGTAAAAAGACAAAATACTTTATGATTAAAAAATCTGCTTATCTGCGGGAGTTTTTATTTTCCACGGATTTCACAGATGTTTGTGGATACTCTATTCGTTGATAAATTTTTCAAGAAAACCGATCAGCTTTGTTCCGCCGTGACTCCAGCGGATTCCATGACCTTCTTTTTCCCGGACTTCAAAGACCAGCTCATGTTTGTAATGAAAGAAGACATTCCACCAGGTTTTATTGTCAAGAATTTCATGGATTTTTGCCATGACCTTCTCCTGTTTCTGCTGATTGTTCCCTTTTATTTCGCCCCAGAAATCATCATCCATTCTTCCAATGTGTTTTTCCCAGGCTCTTTGTGCAATGGTAATTTCGTTATTGAAAGGTTCCTGACAGGCATTGAGCAGCATGGTTTTCAACGGTGGAATGCCATTTTCATCGCGGATGCTTGCAGAGGTTAATCTTTGTCCTAAAATATTCAGCCAATGTTCAAAAGGAATTGCTTCCAGCGATGCTGCTTTTACCTCATCAGAATCGTTACTTTCCAGAATGGGAATGAATTTTCCAAAGCTTTCCTGCCTGTCAATAATTATTTCTTCATTAAAATAAGGCAGCTGCCATTCTAAAGTATTCTGCTTAAACCTATGAATATTTTCCTCCAGAGTTTCCAGGTGCTCTTCTGCTAAAAGGGCTTTGTATTTACCCTTCCATACTTCTGAAAACAGTGGAATATAAGGTTCAAACATATTCATACTTACTTTGTTTTGATAAGATTAACAGAAAGATTTTCTTCACTGATCAGATAACCAATAAGATTGAACCATTCTTTGCAGTGATCGAGAATCCAGGCATCGGAAGAAATAATGATTCCCGAACTTTCTGCCAGAAATTTATCAGGATTAAACTGAAGATCAGCTTCCCAGTTGAGTCGATTCTGCTCAGCATATTCAAGAACAAGCTGTTTGATTCTTCCACTGTTGGAAACCGGTTGATCAAAAATCCATACAAGTTTCTGAATATGATTTTTCCTGTAAAAAGAAGCAATCAACTCAATAGCTCTTAAGGTTTGATTAACTCTTTTATAAGTTCCATGCACGCCTGAAAGGTCACGGATACAGCCATCCAATCCTTCAAAAACATAAGCTTCAGAAAGCAGACTTTCCAATAAAATAATAACATTGAAACCATCAAGATATATTGTTTTCTCTTTTAACTCTGAAATATCAACATGCTTCAAATGTCTGTTGTGAAGCTGTACATCGGATGCCGACATTCCTCTCAAAGCTTGTATCTGTCGGGATTTCAGGCGGTACCTGTTACCAACGAGATCCGAAGCCGCTTTTTCCGGGTAATCTCTGCTCAGCAGGTACTGCATGTCTTCAACGGCAAGTTTCAGCTTACTGATCTGTTTCTCTGAACCGAATAAGGTATCATCGCCAGTATTTTTTCCACGGTTTCTGTTATTCATGTTCAAAAATAAAGTTTTTGGTGGATGTTAGAAACCACCCCGTCAAAAATTCTTTGAATTTTTGACACCCCTCCAAAGGATGGGAATTTCACACCTTTGATTGTTAAATTTGTCAATGATATCATTTTTCTCATTCTGAATTGGGATCTGTTATATTTTCTACAACAAAAGAGATATTTTGTACAACGCCGTGATATTTATTAGGAATAAGTTTGCAAAGACTTAAAAAATACCTTTATGAATACACTGAAAAAATTATGTTATCTGTCTGCAGCAGTGCTGTTATCAGCATCTTTCGTTTCATGCTCAAGTGATGATAATGAAATCATTATTGAACAGCAGACTCCCTCACAAGTACTGTCTTCTACGCCATGGGAAACTACCGGAGCTAAAGATAAAAACGGGAATAATGTTGCCCTTACTGATGCCAGTGTAGCCGGATATGTAGGGTTTGCTTATTTCAAGACAGACGGAAAGTTTGCGATCTACAGCCTTACAGATGTATTGAGATCTATGGGAACATGGTCTGTAGATGCTCAGGGTAAAACAAGAACTATTGCTGCCTTAAACCCTGATGGAACCACTATTTTCACCCGTGATGTTGAAATTATTGTGTTGAACAGAAATGAATTCACCTACAGAATCCGTCCTAATTCCAGTGATCCGTCTGTGTATTATGACATTATCCATACGAAAACTTCTCACGCTGAGCCAACGAACGGGCAGCTTACTTTAGCTTCTACTCCATGGGAAACAACAGGTGCCAGGGATAAAAGCGGAAATAATGTTGCTCTTACTGATGCCAGTGTAGCCGGATATGTAGGATATTCTTACTTCAAAGCTAACGGAACTTTTAAAATTTTCGGTTTAAATGATATACTGCGATCTGAAGGAACATGGTCTATTTCTCCTGACGGAAAAAAGAGAACGCTTACGACTCCAACTTTTACGCGTGTTGTGGATATTCTGCTTCTGAACGAAACAACATTTACTTACAGAATTACCCCAGATGCGGCTAACCCAGCTGTATTTTACGATATTATCCATACAAAGGTCAACCATAAGGAACCTTTGTAATGATTATTTTTTTTATAATAAGGAAGAACCTGCTCAGTAACGGGCAGGTTTTTATATGTTTTAATTAAAAGAATGTTCCGTTAGTAACTTATCATTTGTATTCTTCCCACCATTTTTTCCAGTTTACTTTTCCCAGCTGATCCAGATTTACTTTTTCCCCGATCATCGGAAGGGTAACCGGGATATTGCTTTCTTCAGCATGTTTTGAAGCCAGCTCTAAAGGTTCGTACCAGATATGCTGTGCAAGCTTGAATTTGGAATTGTGTACCGGGATAAAGTTTTGGGCTTTTAATTCTTTTATTTCTTTCATCAGCTGGTCCGGCAATGTATGAATATAAGGCCACTTTTCGTTATACTGCCCATTTTCCATTACTGCCAGATCAAATGGCCCGAATTTCTCACCGATTTCTGTAAAATGATTCCCATAGCCGCTGTCACCACCTAAAAACAGATTTTTGGAAGGTGTTTTTAAAACGAAGGAGGTCCAGAGCGAGATATTACGGTTCAATAATCTTCCTGAAAAGTGTCTTGCCGGAGTAAGCGTGATTCTGAAGCCTTCTGCAATATCTATACTTTCCCACCAGTTCTTTTCAATAATTGTATCAAATGTCCATCCCCAATATTCAAAATGCTGTCCGGTTCCCAGTCCGCAAATGACTTTTCCTACTTTACCCTTTAATTGCTGAACGGTTTTATAATCCAGATGATCCCAATGATCATGCGAAATAAGAAGGAAGTCGATCTCCGGCATATGTTCCGGTTTGTAATAATCGGATCCCTGAAAAGCTTTTATTGAACCCGGCATCGGAGAGGCATTTCCACTGAAAACAGGATCTATAAGAAATCTTTTTCCATCGACCTGTATGAAATAGGAGCTGTGCCCAAACCATATCAGCACATTTTCATCCGGTTGAAGATTTTTAAGATCAGTCACTACAAAAGGGAGTGCTGTTTTGGGTGATGTATTTTCTATTTTGCACAGGCTTTGAAGGAGTAATTTAGTCATACTCTCTCCTTCTAACAGTGCCGGAGTTGTTAATATATTCTGAAACCGGCCGTTAAGATAATTGGGCAGTGTACTGAAATATTCTTTTCTTTTTTCATCGGGAAACTGTCCCAGCTGCTTTTTTAAACTTTTCATTTATTTTATTTTAAATCCATCCCGGTTTCTAAAGGTATGCTCTTTATCTTATTGGGTGTGAAACTTTACTATAAAATAAATATAAGCATAAGATTCTGAGATGTGAAAATAAAGGATGTTGAAATTTTAATTCTTTATGATTTAATGAAAACTATTCTTAAAAAATCCATTTAACCAGTCCAAGTACAAAGATTCCTAACACTATGCAACCTATCATCATTAAAGCAAAAGTCTGCACAAATTCTGTCCAATACTTTTTTTTATCGAAAGTAAAATCACTGGGGTTGATATAATAGACGTCATATACCAAAGTATCTATGCGCAAATCCGGCCTAAAATGTACAATTCCCTGGATATATCTTCGTCGTAAAGCTTTTAAATTTCCGATATAATAGCTGTAACCGGCATCAGTTCCGTCAAAATCTACGTCTGCTGCCGAACCATTGTACTTTACATTTAATATATACATCTTGTTTCGTGGGCTGGTACTTACATCATATACATCGGAAAGGTTATATTTTTCCAGATCATGATAAAGAATTTGATCTATCGTTCCATCGGCTCTTTCGTAATGAATTCCCTGATCATCAACCTGTATCTTTCGGACTACTCTTTTTCTGATTCTCCGCTGGTAAAGAAAAAAACGGTATAAACCAAAAGCAAGAGCCGGATAGTATAGTATTGCGACAACAATAAATATGACCGGTTTATCACTCATCACAACCGGCAATCCCAATGCCAGCAGGAATGCCACCAACAATAAAAGTACCCCAAAAGTTCTGGTTATCCAGGTCATCAACCACCATGTTTCAGATGTTAATGGCAAAAAATCTTTTCTTGTATCCTCTTGCATACCCTCAAGATACGAAAAAAGTAAATAACCTCAAGTAAAGATGGAAGCTGGAAGAGGGAGGCAGGAGGTTACTGTTACTCTGATAATTTCTGCAGTTATTGTTAAATCCATGAAATTCCTATAAAAAATGATAAATTGAGAAGTTTTTTATGATCTCAATATCTTTCTTCTTACTGCTTCCGGTTTCCAAACTACTTAATCAGATTAAATAATACAAAAGAGCCACAGCAGCACCATGACTCTTTTTACCAAATTGAAAATAAGATATAATTAAATTGAAACTATGAAATCGTATAGGTCTTTTCTGTAGTGGTATTGTAGGTATCGGAAATCACATTGTCTACAAACCTCCACTCTGCAGTAGAACTTCCGGTGGTAAATTTCACATGCAGATATCCTCTTTTATAAAGATTGGCATATTCCAGGTCATCAATCAATAGTGAAAATGCCTGAGCCAGTTCTATTGCTTTTGCAGGATCCGAAGTGATTCCCAGATATCCTTCAAGGCCAGGAGAAGAAACGGAACTGCAGGCAAGCTCTGTCCCGATAAATTTACCCTGCGCATCGGTAAGCTTTCCTAACCATGCATTGTGAGTATCTCCGGCCAGTACCACTACATTTTTTCCTGCAAGAACAGAATAAAGCTGTTCTCTTTCCATGAAATATCCATCCCATGCATCCAGATTGTACGGTAAAGTCGTTGTGATTCTTGCAATTTCCTGCGGTGTCAATGTAGGATCCTGTTGTTGATGTCTTGTTTTAAGAATAATCAACTGAGTGATGGTATTCTGAAGCGCCTGCATAGTAGCCGGCTGTGCACTTCCATACTGTTTAATTTCCGCAAGAATCTGATTCAGCAGCATCAAAAGCTCTGCAGGAACCATCATTTTCGTCATTAAAATCTGTTGTCCAAGCACTTTCCATTTGGCTGTATCACCATTGATCTGAGCATTCAGCCATGACATCTGCTCGTTTCCGATCAGTTTTCTGCTGGTGCTTAAGAAATCTGTTTTAAACTGTATCTGATTAAAACTTCCTGTATTATCAAGATAATCCGAATATTCCATTTGTTTATCCCTTGCAATCACCCTTGTATCCATCATGTAAAGGGAGACGATATTCCCGAAGCTGAAACTTCTGTAAATTCTCATATCTTTCCCTGTTTTAAGAGGAATGTATTCGCTGTAAGCCTGAAATGCAGCCATTTTTCTTGCCTGAAAATCTCCTTCGTTCGGCTGATGGTTTTCTGCTCCTGTTTTATAGGTATCATTGGCAAACTCATGATCGTCCCAGACACAGATGAAAGGCTTTTTCTGGTGAAGAAGCTGAAGGTTTTTATCTCCTCTGTACTGCCTGTATCGTTCCCTGTAATCATTGAGGGTAAGAATTTCCTTTGCCGGCTGATGCGCTCTTCCCAACTGATTGGTGTAGGGGTTTGTTCCGTATTGTCCGGGAGCATATTCATAAATATAGTCTCCAAGGTGTACGACAACATCTGCGTCAGATTTTGCAATCGCATCATACACATTGAAAAGTCCTGCAGGAAAGTTGGAACAAGATACAACAGCCATTTTCACTTCACTTACAGCATCTGATTTTGAAGGTAAAGTAAGGGTTTCCCCTGTTACGCTGACTTCTTTAGTTGTACTGTTATAGAATCTATAATAATATTTTGTGTTGGAAGAGATATTCTGTACATCTACCGCTACAGTAAAATCATTTACACCTGTGGCATTCGCCTGCCCTCTTCTTACTACTTCTGAAAAGTTACTGTTTTTACTGATTTCCCATGTAATCTCTGCATCTGTTCCTTTTGAATACCGGGTCCAGATAATAATTCCTGTTGCGCTGGGATCAAAACTTGCTACCCCAGATTCAAAACCTCCGTTTTTAAGATCATCGGGGGCATTCCCGTTTTCAGTAAAATCATCGCTGCAGCTTTCAATTAGAGGAGCTAAGAAAATTCCTCCGGCAGCCAATAGTGAATTTTTAAGAAATCTTCTTCTGTTGAGTGGGTTGTTGTTTTCCATCATTACTTTTTTTGCAAAGCAACGGTATCCGGAGAAGACGGCTGTTAACTGTGTTTTAAATATATTTTATAATTTTTTAAACAAATGTTTAATGTTATGCATAGGAAATTTGTTATGAAACGTATTGCTGTAATGAGCAAACACAAAAAGGAAACCTTTCCGGCTTCCTTTTTCAACAAGTTCTATAGAAGAAAACTTGTTTTCATCAAATATATTATTTAAGGTCTTCTTTTATTCTCCTAATTCAAGCTGGTTTCTGACCAAATTAAAATATTCTCCTTTTTTGGATACTAATTCCTGGTGGTTACCCTGCTCTACAACTTCTCCCTTTTTCAAAACAATAATATTGTCTGCACTTTTTACTGTGGATAAACGGTGTGCAATGATAACAACGGTTCTTCCCTTAAAAAACTCCTGTAAATTATCATGTATAATTTTTTCATTTTCTGCATCCAGTGCAGAAGTAGCTTCATCAAAGAAAATAAAATCCGGATTTTTGTATACAGCCCTTGCAATAAGAATACGTTGTTTCTGTCCTCCGCTCAAATCATCTCCTGCGGCTCCTATTTTGGTGTCAAATCCTAAAGGAAGACTTTGAATCATTTCGTATATATTGGCTAATTTACAGGCACTGATCAATAATTTTTCATCTGCGTCTTCCTGCATGGCAATATTCTCTCTTATGGTTCCGCTGAATATGTATGAGTCCTGAAGAACAACTCCACAATTGCTTCTCCACCAATCATGATTGATCTGAAACAGCTCTTCCTGCCCGATGTTCAGATCTCCTTCTGAAGAAGGATAAAATCCCAGAAGAAGTTTGGATAATGTGGTTTTCCCACTTCCGCTTTCTCCAACAATGGCAAGAACTTTGCCGTTAGGAATTTTAAAATTGATATTTTTTAAAACATAGGGCTGATGTCCCCCCGGATACTTGAACCAAACATTATTTAAACTAATATCCTTACTCAGCAGAGCCTGATCTCCGTCTTTTAAATTCAGGTTTTCATCGGTTTGCTGTAAAATTTCCTGAACTCTTTTATACACTAAACTTGAATCCTGAAATGAGCGGAAAAACGCAACCAGATTTTCTATGGGTGCGGAAGCAATGCCTATAATATATCCTATACTCAGCATCTCACCAACCGTCATTTTCCCAAGTGATACCCAATACACGCAAAAAAAGGTAGTTGAAAATATAAATAACTGTTTAATAATGCTGGTAACATTGGTTTGATAAATATCCAGGATAAGACTTTTTACTTTGGTCTTATATATCTTTTTCTGCAGCTCTTCCCACTTTGATATTCTTGAAATGTGAGCATTACTAATTTTAACGGAAACCATCCCGGTAATCATCTCAACAAGATGATTTTTGCTTTCTGAATTTAATTTAAAGGCATAATAATCTATAATCCTTCTTTTATTATGAAACAAGTAAATCCATACAGTGGAAAAAACGGCAATTCCCAGAAACCCCAATGCTATATACTGATTATATATTAAAAGCCTTATTATAAGTACAATCAGTAAAAAAACTGATAAAATATTCGATAACAATTGCCTGGTTAATAACTGTTCTATTTTTGACTGTTCTTCTATTTTCTGTAATAGGTCTGTATATAATCTGTTTTCAAAAAAAGAGACGGGAAGTCTGACTGTTTTCTGCAGCAAGTCATTCAGCATTTTAATGCTTACCTGTGAGCTAAAGTGTACTCCTACAAAATTCTGAAGGATATTGATGAGTATCTGCCCTCCATACAAAAGCATCTGAAATCCGAAAATTCCAATGATTACTTTTCCTTCTTTCGACTTCATTCCTTCGTCAAACATCTTCTGAATCAGCTGAGGAAAGATATAGGAAATAACGGAACTTATCGTAATTAAAAAAATCAGCAGTCCAATTTTGAAATTTTGTTTTTCTAAAACTGAACGAATATAGCTTTTGAAAATTTTTAAATCCTGCTGTTCAAAAGGAGGTTTAAACTCAACAAACTCTTCTTTCGGGATTAATTGTAATCCAATCCCTTCGTTATCTGCGGACGAAATCCAAAGCTTTACAAACTGCTCTTTTTTAAGCTTTAGTCTGCCATATTTGGGATCTGAGATATAATAAAAATTATTTTTGATTTTATAGAGTACAACAAAATGCTCCTGCTCCCAATGTAAAATGCAGGGTAAATGAACATCCTCGTTCAGTGTAGACAAAGGAACCTTAAAGGGAGTTGTATGAAAATACAGCTTTTTACCGGCATCATTAATATCTGCCAGAGTAACCCCGGAGCGGGTAACTTCAGTAAGGTTTCTCAGATATACCAGGTCACAATCTTTACCGTAATATTTTAGAATAATCTTAAGGCAAACCGGACCGCAATCCATCTGTTCTATTTGGGAATAAAAGGGGAATTTGTTGAACACAATAATAAGTTAAATTGTTATGCCTAGTGTTTTTAGCTTTTTAGTAAATTCTTCGTCATTAACTAATTGCTGGTTATTGGATATTTTATCTAAATAATTTTCTATTATAATTTTCACTAATTTTTGCGGAGAACTTTTGATATGAGAAAAATTCTCGTTCAGATAATCTAAAAAATCTTCATCTTCAATTTTGTCGATACAGCGCATGGCTATCAGTAAATTTTCCTGATCGCCTGAAAATTCATTTTGCTTTAGCAGAGCATTAAAGATCTGCTGAAATATCAGTCTTGTTTTTTTCTCATCCTGCGAAGATTTAAGAATGGCGATATAAGAGTTGTTAATAATATGTTTTACCATCCCCTGCTTATCAATAAGGGGAAGGTCTTCAGCCAGATTTTTGCAGCTCTCATTTTCATGTTGGTTAAACATGAAAAAAGCCAAAATCTTCATGACTTCTGTCTTGTACCGCTCTTCATTTTGAGTACGTGCAAAAATTCTGATTTTATTAAGTGATTGTTCTCCAATAATTATGGCAAAATAAGGAAACGTGTTACTCTGAACTAAAGCACTTTCAATAGCCCTGTCAATATTTTCCTCTGCCAGTACAAAATCATTTTCCACGTAATTTTTATACGCAAGCAAAGCATAGTCTAAGCTTATCATCCCCTGATGAATAGGTTCTATGAAATAGGTATTCATACTTTGCATTTTTGAATAAAGGTAATTTCCTAAGGTAGTATTCCCTGTACGAAAAGCAGAAAGTGATTTTTCAGACAGGTTCATATAGTAAAACAATCCTGCCTGGATATCTTCCGGAATATCTTTTCTAAATTCTTCAATCAGATTTTCGAAAATATGTCTTGGTTTTTTCACCTCATATTCCCTGAATTCTACTGTTTTTATTTTGTCTAAAATTATTGTTTCCATACATCATCTATTAAGAAAGCACAGCTTGTTCATTAATATATCTTTGAAGAAGAATTCTGTCGTCAATATTAAATTTGAAGGAAGGACACGCCGGGATATTATCATACCAGTTTTTCGGACATGCTCCGCCACACAGAGGAAGGAATTTACAGCTTTTGCACCATGAGTTGTTGTCCGGTATTTCATTAAACCAGTTTCTCATGACAACATTTTTGCTGTCTACATCTTTATCTTTCACAATGTTTCCGGCATAAAACTCAGAGTTATCATATTTTGGAGTGTACGGAATTTCCCAACATGTGGAGACATTTCCGAAAGCGTCAAATACTTCTGAGGTCTGGCTTACTACCATACAAGGTTTAGTAACTCTTTCAGGAATAATCTGTGTTTTAAATTTCGCTTTTGATTGCAGAAGCTTCATATAAACTTCTATTTCAAGCTCAGCAAATTCTTCTTTTGACACGCCTTTAATAGTAGCTTTGTTATCACCCCAGTCGTGGATGGGAGCAAGATAGAAACTTACGTGCTGAAGGATTCCTTCTGCTTCCAGATAATCAATAAAATCTATCACATTGTAGCTGTTTTCTTTATCCACATTACATCTGATATTGAAACTTGCTTCTTTTTGATATAATTCGGAATTAACAATTTCTTTGATATTTTTAATGATAATATCAAAACTGTTAGAACCATTTTTCAGATATCTTCTCTTATCATGGAATTCCTGAGTTCCGTCAATTGTGATCTGATATTCTGTAACCCTGTAATTTTTTACCAGTTTTTCAAAAAGAGAATATTTAAGGCTTAAAGCATTTGTAATAATTCTTGAAGAATATTTTAAATTTTTCTCTTCACAAAGGCTGATTAAACGGGTGGATAAATTAGAGATAGCCGAAAGACCTGTTAACGGCTCTCCTCCATACCATGTAATACTCAAATGTTCCAGATCGTTTGACAAACTTTCCATTTTAGTAATAATTCTGTCATAGGTAAGATCTAAAACTTCTTTTGACATACTTTTGTTAGTATGCAACTGACCGCAATAGTGACATCCCAGCTGGCAGTTTCCTGAAGGCTGAATCACATAAGAAAGTGTTTTCAGATCCTGATGATCTACAGACATGATGTTGTCTGAAAGAATTTCTCTTAACTCATCTTCAAACTCAGGTACATAAAATTCATTTTTTATCAGGTTGATAAAAATTTCTTCGGGAATCTGAGTGGTTTCAAGATTACATATTTTTTCATATAATCCTTTTTTCACTTCAATGGATGTTCCGGAACGGGTAGAAAAAAGAATGACATGATCATCTAAAATTTCCTCGTTTTCTATGGTATGGATATATCTTGATAATTTGTATTTCATAATTATTTTATTTTAATATTAAATAGAGTAGCACGAATGCTACTCTACTTTTTACTTTAGTTGTAACTCCAACATTCGTTACCACTGCAAGTTTGTGTACCTCCGAATCCCCAGCAGTCATTCTGACTTGTGCACGTTGCCGCTAGTTCTAAAGGTAACTTACCTCCTTTGATTGTCTTTACTGAACTTTCGCTCATTCCCTGTAGCTTGTTTTCAGTGATTTTTTTAGACAGTTCAAACAATTTTTTGTTTTTCATCACAATAAATCTTAGGTTAATTTTTTCTCTTGTAAAGTTTTAATTCCACACAAGACCCTGCAGAACATAAATTTGTGGAATCAGAGTTCTATTAGTTATAACTCCAGCAGCTGTTACCACTGCAAGTAGCTGTACCTCCGAATCCCCAGCAGCTGTTCTGACTTGTACAGTCTGCTGCTAATTCCAAAGGAAGTCTACCTCCTTTGATTGTCTTTACTGAATTTTCGCTCATTCCCTGTAGCTTGTTTTCAGTAATTTTCTTAGACAATTCAAACAATTTTTTGTTTTTCATGACAATAAATTTTCATGGTTAATAATTTCCCTGAACAGTTTTAATTCCACACAGGGCTATACAGAACACAAATTTCTTTATGAAAAGCTCCAGCAATTAGGATCTACGTGCAGATCCGGCCTGCACCAACTACAGGTACATTGGCTACAATGGTAAGCGAGTAAGCCACCGGTAATAAATACAAGGCCCTCTTTTTGCAGTTTTTTCATTTTGACATTTGTGATTTCCTGAGAAATCGCTTTAAGCTTTTTGTTTTTCATAGAAGTAAGTTTTTTATGTTTATTACGAATCTTAACTCTATAAAAATTAATCAAGCCTATGTAGACGAATTATTGGTCAAAATAAGCCCAACAACTGTTTAATGCACATGAGCTGGTTCCATAACCCCAACATGCATTTGCACCGAAACATGCACAGTCTGATATAATCTCTTTTTGTATTCCCCCTTAATAACTTCAACTGATTCTCTTTTCATTCCTGGGATTTTGTTCTCAGTAATTTTTTTTAGACAATTCAAACAGTTTTTTGTTTTTCATCACAATAAATTTTCATGGTTAATAGTTTGCTGAAAAGTACAGGCTTCAGAGAAGGCTCAATAAAAGTCTTTATGAAAAGCTCCAGCAATTGGGGGTATTCGTTGAGCAGATTCCGCAATAGGAATTACAATCGGGATGTCTAATGCAATCATCAACAGTAAAGTCTTTCCCTGCGTAGATAGTGAGAACTTCATGTTTGTGTAGTTTTTTGAGCTTACCCTGAGTTATCTTTTTGGATAACTCTTCAAGCTTTTTGTTTTTCATGGTTATTAGTTTTATCCTTTAGTGTATTAGTTTTGTAGTAAAAGAACAGGATTACAGCCGGGGGTTTTCATTTTGAGTTCTCCCCTTGTCTATATCTCCGGTATTCACCTTTTTTACTTTGTTGTTGCCAAATGTTTTGGATATGCTGAGTGATATGGATCTTAAATTTGATTGCGAAAGAGTTTCAATATATCCGTCATTATTATATAATGTATTGCGGGAGTTTGAAAGATTCAACAGATCTTTTACAGAAAGCTTGAATTTAAAATCTTTATAACTCTTTGAAACCTCAAGCTGATTATTGATAAAATAACCGTTTTTCTTATTAACTAATGTATATGGAGAGGTGTAACCAAAGTTATAGCTTATGTTCCAGCCTTTATTCCAAAGATTATTTCCACTAATTGTAACGGAAGAGTTATTATACCAAGAACTAGGATGAACATCATAGATATCTGCATTATTGATGTAATACATTCCTGTTGAAAGATTAAACATCCATTTGTTTTCAAACAATGGTTTGTTATAGTTCAATCCCACATAAAGACGCTTTACATTACCTTCAAAGTTTTTGGGCCTTGTAACAGAAACATTATCTACAACCTCTGTATAAGGAAGAATAGGATTTTTTACAATTCCGAAATTACTTACAAACACCCAGGTTCTTTTTATGCTGTAGCTCGCATTAAATAAATACATCTTTGCCACATTAAGATCAGGATTTCCGGTTTCCCACCAGGTTTCATTATTCTTATAAATAAATGGGTTCAAATCATCTACATAAGGTCTCCATAATGCAGTTCTATATCCCAGAGAAACTCTGTTGTTCTTATTGATCATATAAGAAAGGTTGATGCTGGGTACAATATTGTTGTAACTTCTGGAAAAGTTCTCACTAACCGTATTTTGTTTTGCGTTGATGTTTGTGTTTTCATAACGAAGCCCCAGGTTTACATCCAATGCCGAAAACAGTTTTTTCTTAACATTGGTATATAAGGCGTTGATATTTTCATGATACGTAAAATTATTAGAAAATAGGGTATTTAATGTACCGTCTGTATTATAATAGGTATAAGGATTATCCGTAGAAAGCCAATTAAGTTTTCCTCCTGCTTCGAAACTAAGTTTTAATTTTTCGAAAGTCTTGGAATAATCTACTCTTACCGTATAATTGTCCTTCTTATAATCATTATATATTAAGTTTGAATATGGGCTGGTCAAATTGAAAAACTCTGTTGTATTATCTCTGTGATGGGTGTAATAATCAAAGTTGATATCCAATCGCTTGGATTTTTTATCATCATTAAAGCTGTAATAAACATTTCCTCCGAAAAGGTTCAGCTTATCATTTTGTGTATTTACCGTTCTGTTTTCAAAAATTCCTCCTGTAGTATCATAGTATATATTCCTGTTTTCAAGTGAAGATTCAGGTGTTTTGTGATAATATTCCAGAATACCTCCTATGCTGCTTCTTTCATTAAGCTCGTAATCAAAACCTGTATTTCCTCCAAAGTTGGTTTCTTTAATCAGCGTACTTCCTATAATCTGATTTCTGCTGAATTTTGAGCTATAATTATCAATACTGTTTCTTTGCAGGTCATTATTATTTTCAAAAAACAGCATGGTATTATTTGAAAATCTGTTTTTATGATAATTTAAAGCAATATTCGCCTGCTGACTGTTTTTTCTGTTTTGTTTATCTGTAATGGTAAAACTTCCTTTCAGTCCATCTGTTTCCAGTTTCTTCAGCTTCAGATTAATAATCATTGCATCCTCCAGATCATATTTTGAGGAAGGATTGGTAATCAGCTCTATCTTTACCAGATTAGAAGCCGGCATAGCATTAAGATATTGTATTAAATCTTTGCCTTTAAGAATTGATTTTCTGTCATTGATGTAAACAGAGGCGTTTGTTCCCAGAAGAGTTATTTTATTATCATCTACTTTTAACAATGGTGTTTGAGAGAGAACTTCGGATATGTGATTTCCTACAACCAAATCGCTATTTTCAACATTAAAAACAAAACGGTCATCCTTTTGTTCAAAAAAAGGTTTTTTACCATTCACTTTTATTTCTGCAATTTGTTTTTCTATAACTGTTTTAATGGAATCTTTCTTCTCTTGAGAGAAACCCAACAAGGGAAGCAGAACACTTACACATATTAATATTTTCCTCATTTACTTTCAATATTTCTGATGCAAACATCATGATTATACTCAAAGTCTACAAGATTAGTAATCCAAAATTGATCAATACCGGTATATCCTTTTCCAAAAATTTACAAATTCCCGACTCATAGAGATCAATATACAACTGATAAACAAATACTTATATTTCATTGATAAAAATTCGATGATAATTCATAAATTTGCAGTGTATTTAGAAATATGAAGAAGTTTCATTTAATTATTTTAACTGTTTTCCCTGTTTTTTTCTTTTCTCAAAGCATAAAGGGACTAAAAATTCCAGACTCGTTAAAGAATAAAAGTTATAAGTATATTAATGATGCTTACAATAAAGTATTCCAGGTTGACAACGATAAAGCTGAGCTTTTAGCCAATTACATTCTATTAAAAGGAAAGAAAGAAAATAATAGAGACATCCTGTTTGATGGATATTATAATATAGCGCGGGTAAAAAATCTGAAGAATGAAAACGGGCATCCCTTTGCAGATTCACTCATCTCTGCCTCAAAAAACGTTAATAACTACGATTACCCGGCAAAATCTTATATATTAAAAGGTATTTTATTCAACAATGAAGGGAAATACAAAGAGGCTTTAGATGAATATACTATAGCTATTAATCACAACAAAGCTGAAAATAAAGAACAGTTTTTTTATATAAACAAGCTCATTGCTATCCTAAAAACAGCCACAGAAGAATATCAGGAAGCACTTCCTCTCTTTTTGAAATACTATAAGTATGAAAAAGATAAAATAAAAAACAACAATGTAGATGCTAAAAACTATATTGCTTCTATTTTTTCTTTAGCTAATATTTATACCAAATGTAAGGACTATAAAAAAGGTATTGAATTTGCCGATCTGGGGCTTACAGAATGTAAGAAATACAATAATTATTCTTATTACAGCTATCTGCTTATGATAAAAGGGATTAGCCTCTTTTATGTAAAAGATTATTCGCTGTCTTATAAAATCCTGCTGGAAGTACAAAAAGGATTGATAACAAATAAAGATTATAGTAATCTAGGAGTTTTATATTACTATCTGGGAAAAATAAAATATGCAACCCGCAGTGAAAACGAAGCTATAGAATTTTTTAAAAAGGCAGATTCAATTTCTTTTACTTTCAACAGTTTTGAACCTATAAAAAGAGAGGGATATGAAATTCTGATAGACTTTTATAAAAAGAAAGGCGATTTAAAAAACCAACTAAAATACATTGACAACCTGATGTATAGTGACAGTATAATAGCTGTGAACCGAAAAAATCTTTCAAAAGAAATTCTGAAAAAATATGACACCCCTTTGCTTATGAAAGAAAAGGTAAGTGTAATTGAAAGACTGAACCATCAGAATGCCTGGCTGATAGCGTGTTTGCTTATGATTACTTTAGCTTTCATATTCGTAATCAGGAAAAACAGGAAGAAAATAAAAGAATACGAAAAGCAGGCAAAAGTATTATCAGAAAAACCTTTGAGCACCCCTGTGCTGGAAAAAGAGCAAAAGAATGAAACTCCCATTACAAATGATCCTTCCATTATCATTGAAAGAAAGGAAAAAGCTACGAAAAGTGACCTTTCTTCTAATCCAAAATTTAAAATACTCATTGATAAAATAGAACAGTTTGAAAAGACTAATAGTTTTCTCAATAAAAATATTACTTTAGATTCTCTGTCAAAAGAATTTGATACAAACAGAGATTATCTCTCAAAGCTAGTCAATGAATTAAAGGGTAAAAACTTTTCCCAATATCTGAACGAGCTTAGGATCAACTATATTGTTGAAGAATTAAAATCTAACGAAAAAATAAGAAAGCATACCATTGCTGCTATTGCTGATGATATTGGCTACAACAATGCTGAGTCTTTCACGAATGCCTTTAAAAAAATAACAGGAACACTTCCTTCTTATTATATAAAAGCACTCAATTAAAACAAAATTACAAACTGTTAAAAATTAATATTTTACATGTAAATCTCACCGAAATTTATCAATTTCGGTATATATAAATTCTTTATTTACAGGAATAGAATTTCCTTTGTACTTCAATTTATTTAAAAATCTTAAAATTACTTCAGCAGTGAAAAAAATTAAAAAAACAGAAAAAAGATTATCCCTAAACAAAGTTCAAATGTCTAAAATAAAAGGAGGGATTAGCTCCGGAGGAGGTGATCAAATGCTTTTGAATGGTGGTAATGATACGGTCTTAGACAAAACATTAGATACTCTAGATGTGACAGTAAAAAATTAATGACAATTTTAACATTTTATCAGTAATTTTGAGAAAAATTACTGATTTTTTATTTTTATGAAGTACCTGTTAGCCCTATCTTTTTTCATTACATTCAATATTTCTTTTTCTCAGAAAATAAGTATTAAACATTTTAATGAATACAATATTGAAAAACTGCAGCCTTTAATTTCTTATTTAAATTCTGAAATACAAAAGAATTATAAAGAAAAAGACAAGGCGGTAAAGTATGATAATCTTTTCAGAGTAAGTATGGCAGCACAAAACTATGATACTGCTTTAAGTCAGCTAGATTCAGTACGTAGTGTTTACAGAAAAAGTAATCCCATTATTTCTTACGCCATGGGAACACAGTATGAAATTTACATAAATGCTCAAAAAAATAAAAATTCGCACAAAAATTTTCAGGAAAAATATAAAGAAGAATTTCTCAAAAAATATGAAAGTCTGCCTATAAAAACACAGATCATACTTCCCCGCTATTTCAATGGTGATACCGAGAAAACAAAAAAGGAAATTCTGGCTACTCTTAAAAATGATTTTGAGAACAAAGACAGCGTAGATCTGAAAAAAGCTTTACAATTATGCAGAAGTTATAACTCATATATAACAGGACCTACATTTGATATTGCTAAAAATTATTTAAAAGAACTCGACTCCAGGAACTTTGAGGTAAAAGACAGTTTATTAATCAATAATGAAATTAGTATAAGGGTTGTTTTAAATAAAAAATTAGCTAGTCCGGAATCTACCATCCTGGTCAATTCCATCTATCCTGATGCAGAAGATGCGAATGATCAAAAAGTACAGGCAAGCTATGGTTATCATTCTGTTTACATATATCCCAGAGGAAAATATACGAGTAACGCTGCCATAGAACCTTTTGAGCATGAGCAGGAAGATATTAATAAGGTCATTGACTGGATTACAAAACAGCCCTGGAGCAATGGCAAAGTAGGAATGATCGGAGGCAGTTATCTGGGATTCAGCCAATGGGCAGCAGCTAAAAATGTTCATCCGGCTCTAAAAACTATTATTCCACAGGCCTCTGTAGGAATTGGCGTAGTAGATTTCCCCATGAATAATAACATCTTTGCCTCTTATTCTCTTCGTTGGATTAACTATGTTACCAATAATAAAATGCTTGATGCGGGATTCAAAGACGAAGATCATTGGAATTCTGTTTTTAAAAAATGGTATGAAGGTGGTGAGGCATTTAACAAGTTGGATTCTATTGCCGGTAAAAAAAATATCATATTTCAGCGCTGGTTAAAGCATCCGGCATTCGACAGCTATTGGCAGAAAATGATTCCTTATAACAAGGAATACTCTAATATCAACATCCCGGTTTTAACCATTACAGGATATTATGATTCTGATCAGCTGGGAGCGTTATACTATTTCAGAAATCACTATAAATACAACAAAAATGCTAATCATTATTTGATTATCGGGCCCTATGATCATTCGGGAGCTCAGGGTTATATCAAAAATAATCTAAAAGGATATACTATTGATTCTGAAGCCAATATGGATATCGCAAATATAACAATGGAATGGTTTGATTATATTCTGAAGGGTAAATTAAAACCAGCTTTCTTAAAAGATAAAATTAATTATCAGGTAATGGGAACCAATGAATGGAGAAGTACCTCAAGCATTGATAATTTTGATAAAAATAAATTAAAATTCTATATCACAAGCCAACATCAGCTTTCTTCAGCAAAAGATAGAGATAAAGACTTCACACCGCTTACGGTAGATTTAAAAGATCGTACCAATGCAGATGAGCTTTTTAAGCAAAAAGATAACGTGCTGGATAGTAAAATTTACAGTCCAGACGCCGTTGTATTTTCATCAGAGCCATTTGAAAAACCGGTAGAATTTACAGGAAATTTTGTGGGTAATCTGAAATTATCTGTTAATAAAAAGGATGTTGATGTATATATGAAACTTTATGAAAAGACCAAAGAAGGTAAATATTTTCTGTTATCCACCTATTATGGAAGAGCAAGCTATGCTAAAAGCTCAGAGAAAAGAAAATTGCTGCGTGAGAACAAAGAAACAAGTATCACTGTTACCAACAATGAATTTGTAAGTAAAAAAATGGAAAAAGGAAGTAAACTGGTTTTAGTATTAGGAGCTATAAAAAATCCGCTTATGCAGATCAATTATGGAACAGGAAAAGAAGTAAGCGAAGAAACCATCAAGGATGCTGCAGTTCCTATGGAAAT
Organism: Chryseobacterium sp. 2VB; assembly: GCF_005503635.1. Lineage (NCBI taxonomy): Bacteria > Pseudomonadati > Bacteroidota > Flavobacteriia > Flavobacteriales > Weeksellaceae > Chryseobacterium > Chryseobacterium sp. 2VB. Next base: position 29,789 of record NZ_SCNC01000007.1, on the reverse strand, counting down.
AAAATTTTACAATAACAGTTTTATAGAAATTCCTATTTCAATTAATTAATGCCACGTTTTCCATTTCAGTTTTTTGACACATTTGTTGTCAGATCTCCAATTTTTTCCTACAAAGAATTTCAGGATCATTTCTCTGGTGAAAACATCACCAAGGGATCTTTAGAAAAATATTGCAACCATACAATTTTTAGAGAAGCTATTTATTTAGCTTCTCTTTCCTTATATGATGAGATAGAGAAATTGATGGATCGTGAACATACAACGTCTAATTTGCCAAATGAAAAAACAAAGATTTCATTATTAAAATATTATAACCGCTCAAGTACCCGCTGTACCCCATTTGGTTTATTTTCAGGAGTAAGTACTGGAAAATTTGAAAAAGAGACTCTATTTCCGATATTCTCAGAGCCTACAAAAGTAAGAGATACAAAGCTGGATATGCATTTTTTAGTAGCGCTATCAGAGCAGCTTCTTTTAATTCCGGCCATTAAAAATAGCATCTCTTTTTTTCCTAACAACAGTATTCATAGGGTTGGAAATAAAATTCGCTTTGTAGAATATGAAAATACAGGAGGAAAAAGAGATTACATTATTTCTTCCGCTCCATTTTCCAAAGAGTTGGAACTTATACTACAATTTTCAGAAACCGGTAAAACAATTGACCAGCTTGCCACCTTTCTCGTTCATGAAGATATATCTTTTGAAGAAGCCCGGGAATTTATTGATGAGCTTATCGGAAATCAGGTTTTGATAAGTGAAATTAATCCTACAGTTTCGGGAGGAGATTTTCTGGAACGATTAATTTACATGCTAAACAAAATTGGCAGATATCAGGAAAAAGATATTTTAGTGGCTATTAAAAACAAGATCAGTGAACTTGATTTACATTTTGGAAATACGGCAGAAGCATATTCTGAAATTGAGGAACTCATCAAAAAGCTGAATGTACAATATGAAAAGAAATATCTTTTTCAGACAGATCTTTATTTTGAGGATGAAACAAATTTATCCTATCAATGGAAAAAAGAACTGAAGAAAGGAATCTCTTTTCTGAATAAAATTGCTGTTCCTTACAAAGAATCTGCTTTAGAAAAATTCAAAAAAGCCTTTTATGAAAGATTTGATAATGAAGAAGTTCCATTATCTTATGCTTTAGATCCGGAAATAGGAATTGGCTATTTACAAGATATTCTGGCCAAAGGAGTTCATCCTTATATTGAAGATTTAATCCTGCCCTATTCTAATCAGAAAAAAGAAATTCAGGTAAATCTTAATCCGGTACAAATTATTCTCAATCGTAAATTACAAAAAGCTTATTGGAATAAAGATCATGTAATACATTTAACTGATGATGATTTTAATGGTTTTGAGGAACAGTGGAATCAACTGCCAGATACATTGTCCGTTATGGCTGAAATCATTTCAGAAAATCAGCAGGAAAAATTATTTTTAAAATCTGCCGGTGGAAATGCCGGAAAATTATTGGGCAGATTCTGTTCAGAAAAATCATCTATAAAAGATTTGGTGAAAGCCATTGCTGAAAAAGAACAGGAACTTAATCCGGACAAAATTTTAGCAGAAATTGTACACTTACCCGAATCCAGAATTGGAAATGTGATCAGAAGACCTTCTATAAGGGAATATGAAATTCCTTATCTGGCGGGCTCTGCATTAGAAAAAGACAATCAAATTTTTGTGGAAGACTTGTACCTGTCCATAAAGAATAGCCAGTTATTTCTAAGGTCAAAGAAGCACAATAAAGAAATTATTCCTCATCTTACGAATGCCCATAATTATTTAAACAACTCTTTACCTGTCTACCATTTTTTATGCGATTATAATAACCAGAATGTAAAACCTTATTTATCATTTAGCTGGGGTGGTTTATCACAAATCTATGATTTCCTGCCAAGAGTTGAATATCAAAATATCATTTTGTCTAAAGCACAGTGGAAAATTGATCCTGAACAAATTCATTATTTTGATTCCATTCTTCAATCTGGTAAAAAAGATCTTCTGTTTCAAAATATTGAAGAGTGGAGAAAATTAAAACAAATTCCACAATGGATACAGTGGGTAAAAGGAGATAATACACTGGCGGTCGACCTGAAAAATTACGATTTAATTCAAATGTTTTTATCATCCGTAAAAAATGAGAAACTAATTTTTATTGAGGAGTTCCTGTATAATGATCAGTCAGATTATATTCATCAATTCGTTTTCTCTCTTTATAAAGATCTATAAATAAGATGATAACCAGAAAATTTCATCCGGGAAGTGAATGGCTTTATTTCAAAGTTTACACCGGCATCAAAACTTCAGATACTATTTTACAGGAAGTTATAGAACCATTAGTTGAACAATTACAAATTCAAAACCTTATTGATCAGTGGTTTTTTATACGATATAACGATCCTAAACCCCACCTGAGAATAAGATTAAACCTTAAAAATATAACTGCCTGTAGTATGATCCTGGGAATGATCAATTCCTTATTTAAGGACTATCTGGAATCGGGAGAAGTCGCTTCTATCATTATGGATACCTACTCAAGAGAGCTTGAACGTTACGGTGAAAACACGATAGAATACGCGGAAGACCTCTTTTTTAAAAGCAGTCAATTGATTTTAAACTTTCTGGAATACAGTGATGAAGAAAAGATCATTACTTCTTTATTTTATATAGATCAAATTTTATCAGCATTCAACCTGTCTCCTGAAGAGAAAATAGAGTTTGCAAAGCGTTCTGAAAATGCTTTCAAATCAGAATTCAATGCAGATAAGAACTTAAATAATCAGTTAAAGAAAAAGTATAATGAGTTTTATCCTCATTACTTTGAATTTATTACCTCTAAGGAATATGAAGAAATCAGAAATTTAATAAAAAGTAATATCATTGAAATTGAATTAAAGCCTGAAGAACTTTCAAAATTGGAAAATGACAATGTATTAAAAATAAAACCAAAAGATTTCTTCAAAAGTGTTTTTCATATGCATATTAACCGATTGTTTATCTCCCATCAAAGATTATTTGAGATGGTGGTTTATGATCACTTATTCCGTCTTTATAAAACAAACAGAACCCATTCTCTGAAAAAATAAATTTGAATTTTGTAAAAAATAAACAACCGCTCACGTAACGTAAGCGGTTGTTTTTCTGTGGTCCCACCTGGGCTCGAATATTTTTTATTTTTCCTTTTATTTATAGTACTTTCAAGCATTGCAATTTTCAAAGGGGGCGTTTTAGGGGATTTTTAAATTTTAATCAATAATTATACATTCACCCTTTTGCAAAAGAAATTCTATTTTTTTAAATTTTATAAACTCAGTATGTCCGTTCCTATATAAAACTTTAACTCTATCATTCCTGCCATACTTCCTTTTTGGTGATCTAATTTCAACATGATTGGTTTTGACAAATAAGAATTTTTCAGCATTTCTTTTAATTATATTCCTATTTGATGTATTCAATAATAAATCTAAACTAGGCTTATCTGCAAAAAGTTTCGCTTGTAATAAGATTTCTTTGGCCGTATTTACAGCCTTGTCAGTTTTATCTATATAAGATAAAATATTTAACTCATGATGGTATATCAATAAATAATATTCATGGAAGTCTTCATTTACATCTTTCTTAATAGATTTTATCTTTTCTACTAATTCCAACGCTTTATCATAAGCTTTATCTTCAATTAACTCATGAAGTATTTTATGAAAAATCCCAAAATCAAAAAAATTAAAATCAGTGATAAGGTTATTCTTTATAAAAGTTTCATAATCAGTGAATAAATAATTATATTTCCTATAATCAAGAACATAAGCTAAAATCTTGATAATTTCAATTTTCGTTTTTTCTTGAAGATTATATGCTATATTTTCTCTGTTTTCATAAATATCTAATAACAATTCTATAGAAATATCCCTATCCTGATTATTTTGCATAAGATCTAGCGCAATATTATACAAATTTTCAGCAACAGAATCCTTACCTAACAATGTGCTATACGGAACTAACTTATTATAAAGATCTTTTGCAGAAAGTGAAAAAGTTTCTAAAATCAATTCTTTAAAATCATCATAATTAAATTCTAAAGGCATTTCAGGGTTAACAGCAGAAGGTTTTATTTTTCCTTCAATAATCAAATTTACTAACTCATCTGCAAGCTTCAATTTCTCATTACTATCTTCAACTAGTTTTATTAATGCTATAATAATACTCGGTCTTTGTTTGTTATTAATCTCATAAGCTTTATAATAATTTTCTCTTGCAAGTACTTCTTCCCCGTTTTGTCTAGCGATTATTCCCAAATTAAAATAAGCAACACTTTTTAACTGGTTTACAAAGTTTTCGTTATCTCTAATCTTTTCAGGTAGATCTTCTTCAATAATTGCTGTGAAAATTTCCCTAGCTTCTAATTTTTGCTCATCATTATCAGATGATAGCGAAAAACTTCCATAATTTAGGAGAGCTCGCATAAATACCTCATCATTCTTTTTACCATCAATTACTACTTTAAGCTCATTCAAACTCTCATCAATCATCTTACGATAATAATATACTATGCCTCTTAGAAGATGAAGATTATAATACCATTTATTTTCTTCTACTTTATCAAATTCAGATTTACTTAAATAGTGAGATGCTTTCTGAAAATTATTAGTTCTATACGCTGCCATCCCAATATAATAGTAGTACATAGAGCTTTCATCTTTGCTAAATTCATTATCTTCTAGGTATTTTTCAAAAGCTATTAGTGCTTCATGATAATTTTCTTGATCAATATATTCTACCGCTGCCTTAACAAATCCTTTTTCTTTCTCATCAATTAATCTAATCCAATCTAAATTTAAGGATTCTGCAATTATTTGATTTTTAATAATAACATTTTTATCATCGTAGTTAATTATACCTGATAAATACAGTTTGCTTTTTAGCTTATCCGAAATAACTTTTCCATTTCCATATGATATCTCAACGATAGAGTTTCTTAACTCTTTATCCTTTGTTACTATCTCTCGAATGTTATCAATTGGTGCTTTATCAAAAGATTTAAGATATAAATTATGTACAAGTTTATCGATAAGCTCAACAGAACATTTTTCATTTGCTAAAGCATTTTCAACTTCAGAACAAACATCCCAAGACATTCTAGGATGTCCATGAGTCCAATAATATATTCTATCGATTGAATCACTATCTAATTTAAGATTTGCAATATCCAAAAAATCTAAAAACTCATCTTTTGAAAAATCATTTAGATATATTTTTTCACCAATATTAAATGGCGATACCTTTGGATCCTTTATTATTTCTGTGGGCTCAACAACTCCAGATAATAAATAAGTTAAATTATTAAAAATTTTGTTGTTAACACGGGCTGAAAAGTACATACTTCTTATCTGAGAAAATATTTGATCAGAATAATCAGTTTTTGTCAAAGCATCAATTTCATCCAAAATAATAACTAACTTACCTCCATTCAAAGAATCTATTAGAATTTTAAGTTCGTTAATATGCTGTCTATGAGGAGGCAAATCACCTATTAAATTTCGTTGTTCGATAATTTTTTTTGCAGAATGCAGAAATTTTTCTGAATGTGAATCTAATGCTGTATCAATAATATTTTCAAAACAAGCTCTAGGTGTTTCAAATACATTAGATAAATCTACATATATAAAAGCATCTTCGGGTTTTTCTAATTTTGATTTAGCATTTAGTAGCAAATTAGTTTTACCCATTTGCCGTGAGACTAAAACATAGCCAGGTCTACCCATATCTGAAATAATCGTTGCAACCTGTTTATCTGCATCACGCTGAACATATAAGTGATCTGGAACAATCGTATAAGGTTTTAATACTTTTTCCATTTTTAAAATTCTCTTTCAACTTCACCTAAATAAAATTTCACTGTCTCTGCATCATATTTATCAATTGCAAGAATAGTTCTTACAAATTTTTTAACAAATCTTGGAGAACCTTTTGAACGAAGTAAAATCTCATCTATTAAACTTTGTTCTAAATTTATATTTAGAGCAGTAAATAAAACATCTATTAATAAAAGCATATCCTTTCCATCCCAATATTCAAGTTCTAAAAAAGAAATTTGCTGATGAATTTTTTTCTGAAAAGGAGTGATAAATTTTTTAGGATTATCTATACTTGATAGAAAAAATTTAACTCCTGATAAATTTTCTTTTAAATTTTTTGAAATAAGCAAAGCAAATAATTTCTGCGCAAATTCTTGTTGTTCCAAATCTTCACTGATGGGTATTTCTTCAATAAAAATTATTACCTCTTTATTTGAATAGCATTCCTCTAATATAGAAATTATACGTTTAAGACAATCATCAAAACTAATTGGCATCTGAAGATCTTTACCATTTTTTTGAAGTATTACATGTAAAATTTCTTCAAAAAATTTCTCAATACTTGCGCCAATTCTTGGACTTAGATCGACTTGTACAAAATCTTTATTATGCTTTATCAGATTTCTGATTATTAGATTTGATTTACCACATCCACTAGGTCCACAAATCCAAGCTCCAAATTGACTCAGAATAGCAGCAAACTTCAAGTCATTATCTCTTTCTACATAAAATCTTTCATGCTTTTGATCGTAAAATTCAAATAAAACATCTTTCACCTCAAGTATTTCAGCTCTTTTCTCTTTATAAGGCTCTATACCGAGACTAGAAAAGGCAGTTTCTGAATTGAATAAATTTAGGCATAGGCTAATTGCTGATAACATAGCCGAATCCTGATTATTCTTTTTATTCTTTCCTTTTTCTCCATCTGCAAAATCACAAATTCCTTTTACTAAGATACATTCTACTTTTTTTGAGTGACAAGCAGAATACAACCCCGCTCCTTCCATTTCACCACCTTTAGAATCAGGATATGTACTCTTAAGCTTTTCTCGATGCTCAAAATTGTCAATTAACTCCTCTCCCGACATTATTTTTGAAAAAAGAATCTCTGCCTTAACACTATCTTTAAGTAAGTACTGCCAATCCTTCACACTTCTAAATCTATTCAAAAGAATTGGCCCAGAAAGAATTTCACTTCCTCTGTGTATCTCATGATCGCTACCTACTCTTTTAGAATTATATGGTAAAATTGATTCCGCCACCAATACATCTCCTATATTTTGTTTTTTATTATCTATTCCAAAAGCAATTCCAATCATAATCACAGCTTTTGAGGAAAAAACACTCAAAGCTTCGTTTACAGTAGCTATTGAACTCGATGGAGCAATTGAGCCCATAGTGCACTGAACATGAACAACTTTATATTTTCCAAATACTCCAAAATAATAAGTTAGATTACCCTGATAACACTTAATTATCTTATCAAAATCTGGGAACGGTAATAAAAATTTGTGAAGATTTTCAGTTTCAAGATCAGTAGCAGTTACCAGTAAAAAAAGATCTTTATCAATTAAATATTTAATACTATTGAATTGTAATTCTTTATATAAAGAGGATTGTTGAAATTCGCTTTCATTATCTAGTTCCAAGATTTGCATTTATTTTTCAAGTTAATTATACAAATATATAAATCGTTTTGCTTTAATATTAAATGATTGTCAATATTTTACTAACATATAATGAATTGTACAATAAATTTTGAGCTTGATAACTATCCTTCGATATTCTTAGATTGAATTTTACATTCATTCCAAGCATTAAATTATCTTTAACCATCAGAATCGAAGATAAACTCACGTTAAATATTAAAAGGCATGAAACGGTACATTTCCACGATTCTCCGACATTTTTCTTAGTAAGAAACCATTAGTTCGTAAGGAACACCAAAAGAATAAGCTTATTATATTTTTCTTGGATTCATCAGATGCTTTTTACTTGCCATCATTTACACCTTCCTGTATACCTTGTATATTAGTAGTAATAGTTTTTAGAGATATATTAACCTTAGTTACTACTTGAAATAGCAGGCACGGCGAGTTTATTGATCCTTGCTGACAATTTTCGATGAAACTCTTTTTTCACAAAATCATTATCTCTTTTATATTGATTGTAAATATCTTCCAAACTTGCAAGATATTTATTTCTATTATTTGTATTCAAGATCGGAGATGCGAACTCAATAAACTTTTTAACTCCAAAATATTTCAATCCTAGAAATTTCAGATATTCATCAAAAGTTTTTGCGCTCTTGCTATTTAACTGAGACTTTAAAAGACCCTGAGCAATATCTGGCGAAATTTCATTTACAAAGGAGATATTAACAAAAAGTTTGTATAATTCGTTACCCAACGAATGAAAATTTTTCCTGATAGATTCCAGAGTCTGTATTTTATTTTTTATGGAAGCTCGATTAAATTGACTAACCCGCTTCACTCTCAACTCAATCCTAACAAAGCTATTATTCTTTGAGATTTTTTTCACCAAATGCTTTCTTCTTACCTTGCTTGCGTTTTTGAAAACTTCATTTTGTTGAGATTCTCTTTCTAATTTATCATATACAGAGACTTCATATTTCTGATTTTTAAAGTTAACAGTATTTCCTATTCGCAGCGTATTTTCCATACCTTTCATTCTTGAAACACTACTCATAATAGAAGCTATATTCATATTAAATCTGATATTTACCCCCAATTCCACCTGAGTAATTTTTGCCTTCCAGAATTTTTCTTTTTCAATCCCGAACTCTTGCGCATACATTTCGATTATTTCAACAAAATTCAAATAATTGAGGTCAGTAAATGGATTTAAATTTTTGATGCGGATAAAGTCTTTTCTTATGTTTTGACAAACCGACAATCTTCCTTCTTTTGCGTTCAATTTTCTTTTAAAACTGATAAACTTATTCTTGTATGACAGCTTTTTGATAATATTTTCTTGTTGAACTACAATTTCAGACTTTGGTTTACAGTTTTCAGCTTTTACCTTTTGGGACAAAAAAGAAATCACATCAGGGTCAGCTTTAAAAATTTCAAATCCACCTTCCTCTCTTATTTTTATAAATTTTGTTGCTAAGATATAATCGCTTAGCAATACATTTTCAAGATAAAATTTAATTAAATCTACCATACTACTTTTTTTGTAAAAATTTTTCCAGTTCTGCTCTATTAACATAAATCTTCCCGTTCCTATTGGGCTGAGAAACTCTAAAACCTTTTTTTCTTAATCGATCAAATGTTGATCGACTCATATTGAATAACTCCAACGTCTCTTCTACAGTCAAAATTTCTTTTGATTTAATGTTCTCTAATGCTAAAGACTCTAGTACTGCTATTCTTTTTTTAAGCTTGTTAGTACGGTTCAGTAAAAATAGAAACCGTCTTTCTTTCAGTAATTTCATTTTGAATGGTTTCTTATATCATAGCAGGGAAACAAAAGTAAAATGATGAAAATTGCGTTAATTTTTTGTTAAAGTTTTTCTAAGAAAAGTTAAAACATGCGAAAATAGACGGCTTAAAAGCCGTCTACAAGGATCATATATTCATTAAATATCATTTTGTAGGAGGTAGAGGTGGAAGATATTCATACTCCGCATTTGGCTGGAAATATTTCATTAAATTTCCTTTATCAACCAATTCTAAATTTTGTAAATCTTTTATTTTATAAACAAAACCTTTTTGATAATCATTCCCATGATAATATGGTGGCTTTAGATTATTATCTACAAAACCTAGTTTATTTTCTTTAACGATTAATTCAAATTTTGATTTATAGGGTTCAACAACAATGATTTTATTTTTTTTATATTTAAAATAACCTACTTTTTTCACATTATATGTTGGGCGAAGTATATTTTCGCTTTCAGAAGACATAACAATTAATGTATCATATCTATTAAAAACATAAAACACACTATCTGTTTTAGAAATACCATCATGTATTTTATCTACACTTTCAATAACGGTATTATAAATTTGATCTGATGTAAAATATTCATTTTCCTTTTTACAACTGAATAGGCATAAAAGCAAAGAATAGAGAATTATTATTTTTTTCATTTTAACGATTTTAAATTAATTGTAGAACCTACATTTACTTTAGAGTTATTATGCCAATAGTATTTCCACAGAGTATTTTTACCTCCATTAGGAGCATAAAAAAGATAATGCCCTGGATAATTAGTACTTTTGGTTCTGTTATAATAAACTCTATCTCCTTCTCTTGCTACACCATAATCACCGTCAGTCATACCATTAACTGGTGAAGGACCATTTACATTTTTATGTGAGTGTATTTCAAATAATAGTTTAGACATTGATTGATTTTGAAAATCGGGAGGTGTAAAACCATCATTATGCCCAGTATATATTGTATATGATATTCCTTTTCCTACTTTATAAGCATCTAGTCCCCATTCTACGTCAGAATTTTTTGCAGCAAATGTAAATACATTCGCAGCATCCGAAGCATCTGTAGTTCTTCCGAAATTAATTCCTTTAGGAAATCCCGTATCATTCAAACCGTAATTAGTTGCTAAACTACTAATAACAGTACCGTCTGTTGGTTTCGCCTTATCTACAACTACAGGACTTACTTTGTTATCTACATTTCCTTTTTTATCGGTTGCAAATAATCTGTCATCACTTCTTTTTTCACTACCGTCATTAGGATCAACTCTAGTAACAGTTCCATCTTTTAGCAACTTAAAATCTGTAAGTGGTGCTCTACCATCAGGGTCAACATTGCTTATGGGATTATTAAATACAAAATTATAAGGCGACCAATTACTAAACTCCTCACTCAAAGGGTCAGGAGAAAACCATCTTCCTGCCGTATCTAAATAAGGCTGAGCATCGGGATCACTCAAATCTATTTCCCTGAACTCTACAATATCTTTCGTTTTTTTATTGTAACGGATAGAACCTATACTTACAATACTATCCATATCGTGGAATTCTAAATATTTTCCTTTACTCAAAGTTGCTACTTTCGGATAATAACCGTATTTCTTAAATGGATTTCCCGCTTCAATGTTTTTTCTTCTTCTTTCAGCCTCTTCAGGAGTAAGCGGATCATGGCTTTTTAAAACCTCATCCATGTAAGGTCTGGCTCTTTCTTCTTTTGTAAGCTTCACGGGATTTACATAAGTTTTTTCAGCTTTTGTTCGGGAAAGCCTCTTTTTCTGGGCAAAAGCTTCGTTTATCCCTAGCGTAACTAACAATAAAAGAGTAATCTGTAAACTTCTTTTCATATTCATTTTGTGGTTATTTTACAAAGTTATTTAATTTTTTATTCTCGTATTTACTTCTTTCTGTTTTTAATGATACCAACCAATCCAAGTACATTTCTTCGGGCATTTGTCTGTATCCTATTTCATAGATATAGCCATATTCTTTTTTCATGATTTCAAACAATTCTTTTGCTTTAGGGTTTCTCAGAGCAAGTTTTATATTCTCAGGATTATCAGTACTCAGGTTTTCTTCCCTCATTACCTTTTCAAACATTTTCTTATGGGTTTCAGCTTTCAATATCAAAGCTTTTGCAAAGTAAGGATAAACCTCAACCGCTCTTTTGGTGCATTTCAAAACAAAACTTCCGTCGTTTTCGGGAAAGCTTTTATTGTAAGCCTGAGCTAAATCGAAAAGGCAAAGCGCCAAACTTTCTTTATTATTCAAAGCTTTCATGAAAACTCCATTTTTTATAGCGTCCAAATGAATATATCCCGAAGCCATTAACCAACCATCTTCAGGGAAAATTCCGCTTGTAAGCTCAGTATTATACCATCCCACCGTTTTTATTCGGTGCTTAATATAAACATGGTTTGGAGCTAGCGCAAGGTTAGCATCTACACCCAATTCTTCGGCTAGGATTTTATACAAATACGGCATGGAATTACAGTTTCCTTTTTTCGTCAATAATAATTTTGATACAAAAAGGTTAGAAATATCTTTATGCCCAAATACATCCTCAAAGTCATAATTAAAAGGTTTGTACTGGACAACGGTATCTTTTATCATTACAGGGAGTGATTGGCACATAATCGAAAAAACAGCAGCATATTTACTTACATTGTCTTTATCACTCTCAGAATAGTTCAATTCACGGCTTTTCATTATCGAACCAGAAAAGGCTTTCAAAAAGTTTATTTCTCTTTCAAGTTGGGGTATATCTAGCTTTCCCTGATAATAGGCGTTTTCTACACCAAATACAGCATTTTTAAAGCTGTATTGCTGTCTATCATTCAACATATTATCAATATTCTGATACGTATCTTCGTAAAATCGGTTTTCTTTATCGGTATTTTCCAAGAAAACATTCTTTACGTCCTGAGCATAAATAAGATTACAAAGGAATAAGCTTATCAGAAAACTTAGTTGTAGTAGATAATTTTTATTTTTCATCATTATTAAAGCCATTCTTTAGGAATTGCATGGGTTTTAGGTTTTTCTTCTTTCTTAACAGGAGGAGATTTCTTTAAGGCTTCGGCTCTTTCTTTTTGTTTTTGAGCATTAATTATTTTCATCCTCTCAGCCATTTCTTCACTTTTTTGTTTATTATCCTCTTTTTTCATGTTGCTTAGCCAACTCTCATAGGCTTCTTCAGGCATAAATTCATATCCCAGATTTTCTATTTTGTCCTGCCTTTCGTTCGCATTATTCAAAAGAAAAACAGCTTTAGGATAATTTCTGATGTTTTGAAGTTCTTCTTTATCTCTGGGATTAATTCCCAGATTTTTCATGGCGAGTTCAAATCGGGAAATATCATAATTAGCTCTGATCATATTCGCAAATATATTATTGGGAGAAAGTTCCAGAGCTTTATTTATTGTTTTAAATACGAAGTTATCATAACCGTATTTATGAATATATCCATTTGCTAAATCGGTATAAAACTGGGATAACAATTCTTTTTTACTAAGGTTATTCATATAGATTTTGTTTTGAAGGGCTTCGGATTTTATATAACCCGATTCCAAAATCAAAGAGCTTCCAGTAAACATTCCGTTAGTAAGCTCTACATCGATCCATTGCTCCTCTTCATCCATAAAACGGATATAACTATGGTTGGGGGCGTAGGACATATAGGCTTCGGCTCCCAATTCTTCGGCAAGAATTAAATAATACAAAGGCATTGAATGGCATTGTCCACTACCTTTTTCAATGAGCTTATGAACAAACGTTTTCGTCCAGTCTTTCCTTCCCATATAATCTTCGAAATCATATTTCAGGGCTTTATGAGATTTCCCTTTAATATTCATGTCTTCGGAAAGAAACTTAAAAAGCATCAGATTTTTAGAGCTATTGCTCAATGTATCGAACTTCAGCTCTTTCATTTTCCGTTTCAACAGTTTTACAGTTTCTTTGGTCTGGGAAAGGAATTTCGCAAAACTTTTTTTATTATCAAAATAGGCATTCTCTACAATAAAGTTTGCCTCTCCGACAGAATAATTATTATTATCTAAAGAAGAAAGCTTATCGAATGCTTCATAATAGGATTTTGCACCAGCTTTCCCTGAAAGCGAAGGAAAGTTATAGATAGCGTTTTCTTTTTCTTCTGCTTTTTCGTAGTTCTCCTTTTGTATTCTTATCCCTTCATCTTTCGTCATTTGTCTCATATCTTCCGCAATCATTTTTTCAGTTTGGGAATGAATATTTTCACGACGGGAAGATTTTACATCAAAAGAGGGTTTTTCCGTAGGTAGAACAGTGGAATTAACAATTACAGAACTTGAAGATTTGGGAGCAGGATTTTTATTTACAGAAGGAGTAGGATTTGGGATACCAAGAAAGTCTGGTATTTGTGCAACTCCTCTTATCCCAAAGAGAATAAAAATCAAAACAGTAAACTTAATTTTCATTATTTAAAATCATCATTTGTTTTTGTACTAACAACAAATTACACTTAAATTTAAGATACGCAATTTCGGAAAAATCAGCGATTCGCTCATTGGTATTTTCCCTATATTTTGAATTAATTTATTTCTTTTACAAATCTATTTCGTCGAAGCGACAAAAGATGTCGTAACATAAATTTGTTTTCCGAAAATAGAATGAATATATTTTATACAAAATTATTTTAAATTGGATTTTCAGCATTTTTAAAATATTTCACTTGTATTGCCTAATCTCTAACAGGCTTAAAAATCGCAATTTTCCCTTGTATTAGAGCTTTTCCTCTTTCGGACTTCATAGAACCTTTTCATATACCCATTACTTGCTTCTTCTTGTATTCTGACTCATGTTTTTACTTGATTATTATAGTGCCAAAGTATTATGCTTTTATTTGCTTTCGACTTGTTTTATTTTTCTTAGAATCTTATTTATAGTATTTGATTCTCTCAGCTTTCATAAATCCCGCCAAATTTCTGAAGGTGATTTTATCAGTTCTTTCAGCATTTTCTAATGCCTCCTTTTTACTTTTTTTACAATTGGGGGAATCTAAATCGATCTCTTTATCATTTTCGTTATAAAACTTATCAATCCTTTGTAATTTCGGTTTTCCATAATTTTTATAAATACCACGGTATCTGATCTGCCTTGCACATTTGTTTTCTAAAAACCAGTCCTCCTTTTTTACAGCTCCGAGCAAAACTCCATTTTCATCAAAATAAAAATCCTGCGAACTATTCCAGTCTCCCATTCCCCAAAAACTATCAGATTTGCTGATGTAAATGATCTTATCATTTTTTTTTATGATTCTGTATGACATCATGATCTCACTATCATCGTCCTCATTCTCATTATTAGGGTTTACTTTTTTGAGAATGCCGTTATTCAGTTTATAATAGCTTAAAATTTTATCGGGATTATTTTCTATTATTTTATTGGCAAACTTTTCAGCTTCCGCAAGTTTCTCATTGATATTTTTCTGACTAAAAATCAGAATATAATTAATGAATAAAATGAATGTTATTAATTTTTTCATGATTAATTGATTTGTATTGAATCTCCCTGCTGATTGGGAGCGTTAGTTTCAGCTTCGGAATGCTGGGATACTTTATTTTTTTCTCTAATTTTAGCTTGTTCTTCATAATAATTATATCCCGTGCTGGGTTTATAACTTTCGACCCTTGTTATATCAGTTCTTTGAGAATCGTGATCTTTGATATTTTCATTTTGTTTGTTGCTGAAGTTATCTTCTGCCAGATAAAAGACTTTTGTAAAACCTAAAAAGCCGTAAGCTGTGATTAGGTTTTCTTTGGAATCCTCGTTGCGGTAATCCAGTTTTCTTGCCAAAACAAAATCTTCCTCATATATCCCAAGATTGGAATAACCTTTTTTAGAAAGTGTATTGGAAATAAAGTTTTGGGAATATTTCTCCGTCATTTCTTCTCCTAAAAAGAAGTTTTTCATCGTTTTAAAAATCTGAGGTTTTTGTAGTAAGATTTTATCAACAATAGCATTCTGCATTTTAGCCCGATCAGGCTTTAAGAAAAAAGCAGAAACGCTAAACAATATGATTATACCAACGATTATATAAAATGAATAACTTTCTCCTGATTGCATTTTTTGAGTGATGTAAAGATCATTTACAGCCTTTTTATTAACATCTTTATCACCTGAATCCCGAACCTCATCAGGAAACATTATTGAAATATCCCGTAATGTTTCTAAAGCAAGATCATTATTGTATTGTTCAACGATTTTAGGAATTCTGAAGAGATCAATGATTGCCCAGATAAAAAATCCTCCCACGGTAAGAATATATAGTATAAGCCAGCCCCATTTTTTAAGGTAGGCGTAATGCCATCCTAAAAGAAACCAAAGCAGGTAAGCTACTCCTACGGATTTCTTTCGTCTTTCAAATTCGTTGATAAAGATTCGTTGTTGTTCTGAATTCAGGTCTCGAAATTTTTTCTGAATCAGATAAGAAAAGTTTCCCATGATTAATAGTCAACCGCCCAGTTCCAAAACGGCAATTTAATGCATAGAAAAGCGTGGAACTTTAAGCCAATCCGTTACAGAGGTACCGCTAAGAACCCTAAACCCAGATATGACTTATCGCCCACGCCAATAGATGACACGGGCGTAAGCCTATCGAATTTGGGTTTATAGAAGATTAGCGGTTTTCTGTAACCAATACGATAGCTTACGCTTTTATGTTAATTATATTTTTATCTTTTACAAATTTATTAATTTATCCGAAATGAACGTTATTCATTACGCTTTTTAAATTATTAATACTGGTGTTTGTATAAACGAGAGTATTAGCAATATTTTTATGACCTAAAAGCTTACTTATATTTATGACCGAGGCATAATTTCCATTTGATAAGTACGAAGCAAAAGTATGGCGTGCTACGTGAAAACTCACATTCTTATTAATTGCACATTCTTTTGCAATCTTTTTCAGAATCCTATTGCCTACCTGATTACTAACCTCTTTAAACAATTTTTCGCCGTTTTCTTTATTTATGGAATAACTTTTTAATAAGTTTATCGCCTGCTGGCTTAAAGGAACTTCTAGTTTTTCTTTAGTCTTAACTTGTACCTTGCTTAAAACTCCTGATTTGAAGTTAATATCTGAAAGTTTCAATGTAAACAGATCAGAATATCTTAAACCCGTATAACATGACAACAAAAACATATCTCTAGCATTAATATCATTTTCATCTTCAGATTTATAATTTGTAATTTTAATTACCTCGTCTGTATCTAAAAAAGTACTCCGATGTTCAGGTGACTTTACTATAACTGACTTAAAATGATATGGATTTTCTATGCTAATCGTTTTTTTTATTTTAGCATAATTAATTATACTCTTGAGACATTTATGGTGGTTATAAATTCCACCTTCTCCAATTCCCAAATCTTTCAAGAAAAGATCAAATTGTACAATAAAATCATTATCAATATCAGAAACTGAAATTTTGGGACGAAATTTTTTCAACCTCCTCCTCAAAACTCCATATTTATAACGAGTGTCTTCACTTAACTTCGTTTTTTGCCGAAGCACTAAATCATAAACCTCATAAAAGTCAATATTCTTAAAGCCTTTTAGAAAATTATCAATATCATTACTTGATATTGGTTTCCCTGCAAATATGCATTGGCTAAAAAATTCATTTAAAGTGCTTTTTCTTTTATCAATAATATCATTTAAATCACTAAATCCTTTTCCTTTAGCTCTTCCTAGACTTGTATCCCAATTAATAGGATTTATCTTTTCACCAATTGATATTCGCTTTTTGTCACCATTTATTAAAATCTGAATACATATAGGACATGCACCAGTTTTATCAGCTTTGTCAGTTCTAATAATTGCTTTCATCGGTGGCTTTCTCATAATCTTGATATTTTTAATTGTTATTCCTTATTCATACATCGGTAACAATTAAAAAATCAGCTAAGATAGATAAAAATATTGAATTATCAAATTAATTATTTGATTTTCAACTAGTTACAATCAAGTTAAAATTTGTTAACTTCACGTTAATGTGATTAATTAGCATGATTTATGCAAAAAAATTAATTATCATTTATTTGCACTTGTACAATTTATCAAAAAGAGAGAGGGGGCGAAAAGGGGGACGATTTTGTGATGAACCATGACGAATGGTGACGAAACAAAGCATAAAAAAAGCCCCTAAAATAGAGGCTTTGTAATTTTTTGAAGAAATTTATTCTTCACTTTCGTGGTCCCACCTGGGCTCGAACCAGGGACCACCTGATTATGAGGCACAGCCCCCTACATCATGAATTTTGAATAGTACTGAAAGATAGACTCTTACAAAATTATTATTTTAAAGATCTGCTATTTTTTTTATCAAAAGTTACCCGTAATGTTACCCCTGATTTCACTATTTATCTATGTCTTCTTTTGGCTTTTCCGCTTCTTCGATGTTCTACTATATTGTACAAAAAAGATACTTCTTTCAAGTTTAAAGTAAAATCTCCGTGTTTGCCATCTGAATTATTTATTGAATGACAGGTAATGTCTCCGGTTTCAGTATTATGTTCAGTAATTTCTTTAAGCATAATTCCTTTAGTCCCATGTGCTATGACAAAATCATAATCTTTGTAGTGTAGTTTATATTGCCATAAATCTCTTTTAACCTCTCTGCATATTACAATATCACCAGCGTAATATTCCGGCTCCATGCTATCTCCATCTACTTCAAAAGCTAAATACTTACCCTTATACTCCTTATCTGCTTCTACCAATACCACCGGTAAATCTTTTAAATATTCATCTGCATAATAACTATCTGTATACCCTCCCCTTGCTTTATTAGTAACTAACCTAACCTCAAAATGTGTCGGGTATACCTTTGGCTTTACTTCATTTCTTACGACCTCTTTTGAAATACCAATATTTGGAATACTATTAAGTACATTTTTAAGTATTGGGATCTTACTTTTTGGAATAACTCCTCCACCCTCATAGTTAGATATAGTATTTTTACTAACTCCTACCATATCAGCAAACTGTTGCTGGGTTAGGTTAAATTGCTTTCTATAAGCGATAATTTCTCTACCTGTCATTATTGTGTAATTTAGAACAATTACAAATTACACAATATTTTAGATATTGTGCTTGTGATTCCAAATATTTGGAATACATTTGTATTGTTATCAGGACAAAAGTAATACAAAAAATGGACATAAACATGAGAGAAACCGTAAATACCGTAAAAACCCCCATGCGGAGTAAATTTTTACTTACTCCAAAAAACAATAGGGAGGCGAAATATTTGGAAAAGTTAATCAAGCTTTTAGCAGAAAAACGACATGGCGACTGGAAATTAGTTGAGGAAATGATATCTCTCCCAGCAGATTCAGTTAAGAAATCCTTTTTCAGAGTTTATCAAAAAAATCATTTTAAAGTGGTTGATGCCCTGGAACAAGTGATAAAAAATAGAAAGGAACTTATAAAATAGTAATATAAATCATGACAGAAGAACAAGCATCAGCACTTTTGTCGCAATTAGAACAAATAGAGAAAGGTGTCCAAAGAGATATCGCTCGTGTTAAAGCTGAAATTAGAGCGCTTCGCAGAAATGTGGCAATTGAAGCGAAGCAACCGGAAGGACACAAGTCAACGCAACTTGAAGAAAGAAGAGCCCGAATAATGGCATCATACAAATAAAAAAGCCATCTGTTCCAGCAGACGGCCTTAAAATCAAAAGTTTTGAATTATGAGAACAAATGTAAGACAAATGAACCCTATCAACCAAACAAAAGGGCAAAAAATTTCACAGCAACGAGCTGAGAAGATAGCCAGAAACATCAATGCGATGGACACAGACTATCAAAGATTAGACGATAGGAGAGCTTGGAGGTTTTGGAGTGACTTAGAAAAGACATTGAAAAAAAAGCTATCCGAGTTATCTGAGAACGACATTGAGGTTATAAAGCCAATGTTAAAGCCTGATGAAGCTAAATATTTTAACCTAATCTAATTTCACTATGAAAACAGCATTAAACATCATTTTGTTTCTGAATACGATTTATGTTCTTATGTGTTCAGAAAATCAAGATCCGGCAACCTTTGTATTTCCACTTTTCATTTATGTGTTTTTTGGATTTCTAAGATACTATCACAAAGAATTTCTTCACTACTTAAAAACTCCTATAAGACATGAAAAAAATACATAGAAAAAGAAGCTGGAAGAAAATGGTTATCGACAATAAAAAAGATAATCTTCCACATGCAAGAGAAATAAATGATGCAGTAGAATTTCAACAGTGGTTTGCAAGGATGGGAGGATTGATTGAAAATGAAGATATGGAAAAAGTAATCAAAAAATTCATGTAAAGATGGGAGCAGAAAGAAATCAATTGTACAGATTAAAAGAGCCATTTAAATTGAAGTGGAGAGTAAAGGGCCTGCTTCCGGATAATGTAAATCCTACACATATGGTAATTGTTGGGTACATAGATGCAAGACAGGTTTATGAAAGGCTTGATCAGGTGGTTAGACCTGAAAACTGGCAGGAAGATTATTTTGAATGCAAGGGAAAACAGTTTTGTAAGATAGGAATCAAGATTGGTGATGAATGGATTTGGAAAGGAGATTCTGGAACTGAAACTTTTGCGGACCCATCAAAAGGAGAAACGTCAGATAGCGTTAAGCGTGCTGCGGTTCATTGGGGTATTAATAAAGAAGCTTATGAACTTGGCGAAATAACGATAAAATGTAAAATGGATAATGGATGTCCAGCGCCATGTGATGAAGCAGGAAATATTTTAAAAGGTGAGCAAATTTTGACAGAATGCAAAAGAATTGCTTCGGGTAAATCAGAATTAATTTTTGATAAAAATGTTTTACCGAGAACAATTAACAATGCTACTGTTAAGCCTGAAGAGAAAAAATCAAGACGCAAGAAAGCAGAACCTAAAATCATTATGCCATGAGTATTTATAATTCATATACTCCAGATCAATTGGAGGAACACTTTAGTAATTTCATCATCAAATCGTGGTCATTTTCCAAGCTAAATCAATATGTAAGGAATGAGAAGGCATTTGAAATGATTTACATTTATGGATATCAAAACAAATCAGCTGCTTCTGGCGTATCTGGTAATGCATATCATTTAATAAGTGATTACTGGAAAGCAAAGCAAAAGGGACTTACTTTAAGTCTTCCTGAACTTCAAGAGATTGCCTTTAAATACATTGAAGAAGTTCCTGCAAATAAATGGAAGTTACAGAAAACTACTCCAACAATAGCTGAGGCAAAGATAAAGGCAATCAAAACTACAACGGCCCTCTTAAGTAATTTTTATAAAGAAAAATCGAAGTACGAAGATCATATAGCGAAAATACTAGATGTTGAATTAGTCATTACTGTTTATGTAACAATTAACGGTGTTGATATTCCTTTGCCATGTAATGTAGTAATTGATCAGGTTATTGAAGATCATGAGGGAAAGGTAATAATTATTGATCATAAAAGTAAAAATAGTTTTACATCCGAAGAGGAGCTACGTCTATCAATTGGGAAACAAGGTATTACATACGTAAAAGCTTATGAAGCGTATACGGGGCGTGTAGTAGATGAAGTTTGGTTCTGTGAAAATAAGTATTCTCAAAACAGATCAGGTGAAGATCAATTAAACATGTTTAGAGTTTTATTAACTGAAGACACAAGAGCATTGTATGAAGATTTACTATACGAAAACGTGAAAAGACTTATTGAGGCTGTTTCTAATCCTGATTACGTATATCTGATTAATGACAGTGATACTCTTGTAGATCGTGCTGAACTTTATGAATTCTGGGCTAAAACTAGAATAACTGAGATTGATGAATTCGACATTGATTACACTGATGTAAATCAAGAAATGATTAAGAAGCGACATCGAAAAATACGTGATTCTTCTACTAAAATGATCACACCTAAAATTATAAAGCAGTTCAAATCAAACGCTGCATCCTTCATTAAATACGATTTAAGCACTTTAGACATGGAACCACAACAAAAAGTAGAACATATATTAAAAACATTCGGAATTCACACACAGGTAGCTCACACCTTCAATGGATATTCCTCAAACACTTTCCTTCTGGAAGTTTCCGCCGGAACTAAAATAGCATCAATCCAAGGGCATAAACTTGATATTGCGAACGCTCTAAATGTTCCCAATGTCAGAATCCCAAAGGATCTGAAAGTTTACGAAGGCAAATCTTATCTGCAGGTTGAAACAGCCAAAAAAAGAGATAGAGATTTAATCTGGTGCGAATCTGAATTAAAGGGGCAAAAAATACCCATTGGTAAAGACAATTTTGAAAGAACGCTTTACTGGGATTTAGATAATCAGTCAACCCCATTTGTGTTAGCTTGCGGTGCTGCCGGTTCCGGAAAATCTGTTGAATTAATAAGTATCGTAGAATATGCAAAATTAATCCCTGAAGTAGAACAGATTGTAATTCTTGATCCAAAGTTTGAGTTCATGGATTATGCTTCGCACGAGAAAATAGAAGTTTACAATGAAATTTTAGATATTGAAAACAAGGTTGAAAGCTTAGTCAGAGAAATGAACTCTCTTATCAAAGCAGGAAAGAAAAAGAAAATTCTTATTGTGTTTGATGAATTCGCCGATGCTATTGCTGCATCCAGAAAAGGTAAAGACCTTGACATTTACAGTATGGTCCAGGTTGGAAACTATAAACCAACTAAAGACGCTTTTGGATTCCCGGTTCCCGGCCCTCCTAAAATGCAAAGACAAAAAACAGGTGAGCTTAAGAGTTTAGAGGAAAATATGCGAATCATCAAGCAGAAAGGCCGATCAGTAGGATTCAGAGGAATTGATGCAACGCAAAGAGCTTCAACAAAAATCATCACTGGAGACGCTAAAGTAAACTACTCCCTTATGATTTGTTTCAGAGTGCCAAAAGAAATTGACAGCCGGGTTGTGATTGATGATGCAGGAGCAGAAACATTGGCAGGTATGGGAGACGGACTATTAAAAACCCCTGACAGCCCCGATTTGATAAGATTTCAGTCATTCTGGAAACCACAAGAACAAACAGCATGACAAATAGTACTATAAAGCAAAAAATCGGTCAATGTTGTGATTGTCCTCCGGGAACACCGGACCAACCAATAACAGCAGGAAGGTGTAATAGTTTTCATTACAAATTACATCGAGCAAAAGTCAATGCTGAAAAAAATAAACACAAGGAAAAAGTTCCAAGAAAACCAATTCCTAAATATTCAGCCAAAAGAACGAAAGAGAACCGGGAATATTTGATCAAGCGCCTTCAGTTTTTAGCACAGCCGGGAAATCAAAGATGTTTTATTGAAGGATGTAATAATAGAGCCGATACAGTAGAACATACAGCCGGAAGATGGGGAAAAAATTACCTTGATACTTCTACCTGGAAACCCTGCTGCAATTTCCACAACTTAGAATTAGAAAGAAATTCTGAATTATCTGAAAAATATCAACTCAGTAAAATTTCAGGAAAGAAAAAAATAATCAAAAGATAATCATGAAAGTAAATGAATTAAAGATAGACCAGCAGATTATAATCAATGGTTTTACATATGCCTATAAAGGTCAAAATAAAGTTAGAATGAAGGGTTTTTGGGCTCAGAAAATTGTTTTCAAAGGTGTTGATGTTGAAGGTGAAAAACTATTTGATTTATCGGTAGGAACTAAAGAATTAAAGGAATTTGGAAAAAGTTACGAACTGAAGTAAAACAAGTTTTAGATATGGAATTAATAGGAACAATCAGAGAAATTTCTGAAACACAAACATTTGGAAATAACTTCCAGAAAAGGGAATTTGTATTAGTCACTGAAGAACAATATCCACAACCGTTACTGATAGAAATAACTGCAGATAGAGTTGATCTTTTGGATCATTTCAAACCAGGTGATCAAGTAAGAGTAGGAATAAATATAAAGGGCCGTGAATGGGTAAATCCAAGCGGCGAATCAAAATTTTTCAATTCTCTTTCAGCATGGAAAATTACACACAAGGATTTAGCAAACTAAGCTAACAAATTTTAAACCATCAAAAATCAATCAAAATGAAAGTTATCACACATAGAATAGGAAATAAAATAAACGGTGAAGGAATGCTTCTTTCCCAGCGAGAATTGCAATTAAACGAACAAACTACAGAAGAGCTAAAGGACTTCTTTTTAAGTTCTTTAAAATCAGATGAAACATATCAGTTCTACAGCGATTCATACTTGTCAAACAATGACGTTTACAGATCAATTTCTGCAATTTTTGAAAATCCGGAAACCTTCTTGTTTGAATCGGAGTCAATAGCTAAAACACTATTTGATGCAGCTGAAAACCCACGGATTGCAGGGGGTGAATTGTTTGTGGTTCTTTTTGAAAGCGAAAAACCGGAAAACAACCAAATAGGAATTTTCAAAACAGAAAAGAGAGAATCAATTTTAAAATTCTCTTATGCTAACGATGTTTTGGAAATTGAAAAAGACCAAGGTGTAAGTCTTAACAAAATCGATAAAGCAGCACTTATATACAATACAGGAAAAGAAACTGGGTATGTCATTTCAGCTGTTGACAACAACAAAAACGGAGACATGTACTACTGGTTTGAAGATTTCCTTCACATCAAACAAAGAGAGGATGATTATTTTCACACAAACGAGTTGTTAATGGTCTTCAAAGACTACGTAACAAAACAACTTCCTCAGGAATATGAAGTAACAAAAGTCGACCAGGTTAATTTCCTGAAAAGCTCCCTGACGTACTTCATGGAAAAAGAACAGTTTGATTTTGATGAATTTACGAACGAGGTTTTTTCTGATGAATCAGTTATTGAAAGCTTTGCCGAATTCAAGACCGATTACGAACATGATATGCAGGTCAATATCTCAGAAGAATTTGAAATCAATACTGCTGCAGTGAAAAAAGTAAAACGTCATTTTAAATCTGTCATTAAGCTTGATAAAAACTTTCAAATCCATATCCACGGAGACAAAAAATTACTTGAACAGGGAGAAGACGAAAAAGGGAAATTCTACCAGCTATATTTCCAGAAAGAACAGTAAAAAAACTAAACGATGAAAGACAAGGATAACAGTGTAATTTTTCTAAAGGACTGGCTTTTTTTAATCACTCCTATGTCTGCTGAAAATCAGATAGTATTCTGGGAATTGTTCACGAATTATGAATACGGAAAAGATCAAGAATGTGACAATCCAATTGTATCTCCTACTTGGAATTTCGTGAAAAAACAGTTGGATAACATGAAGAGTAGCTATAAGGAAAAAGTGGTTGATAGGAATAGGCAAAACGGGTTAAAAGGTGGTAGACCGTCAAAATCCCAAAAAACCCAGTCGGAAAAACAAAAACCCAAAGAAACCGAACAAAACCCAAAAAACCCAGTGGGTTTAATTGAAACCCAAAAAACCCCTAAAGAAAAAGAAAAAGAAAAGGATAAAGAAAAAGAAAATGAGAATGTAAATGATATTCTTTTTAAAAAAGAATCAAAAGAAGAAAATATAACAAAAGAAATTTCAGAAGAATTATTTGTTATTCCTCCAGATTATAAAAAAGAAAAAAAAGTTGCGGAAAAAAAAAGAAAGATTTTCACCAAAGATGATTTCAAAAAAAAGATAATCGAACTGGGAGCCGATGAAGAAGATGCTGAAAAATGGATGGAGGTACGGAAACAGAAAAGAGCAGTTTTCACTGAAGATGCAATTAATCTGGTAGTAACTGAGTGTGAAAAGCATAATTTCCAATTTTCAGAAGCAATTAAGGCCTGCAGGGTTTACGGATGGCAGGGATTTGAATATGAGTGGTATTTGAAAAAACAAAAAAGTAACAATGGACAACCGAACAACTCAAAAACAAGAGCAAACGGCACCGGGCTTAGGCAGTCAGTCGAAAGATAACGAGCGTCCAGAGCTTGTAAAGACGATAAAAGATCTTTTGGCTGGCAAGAAAGAAAATGATTTACTGTCAAAGGAGAATGAAGGACCGATTATGACAAGGGCGATAGAATATTTGCTTATCAAAAACCCGGAGCATCCTTATGTTCAGAAATACAAAGAATTACTGATCAAGTATGAAAATGATTTTGATAAAATGATTGATTCGCTGCCAAAGAAACAGGAGGTTGTATTGCCTGAACTGAAGCCAATGAAAGCTAAAAGCCTGTATGATGTATTCAAAGTGAATTTTCCCATTGTAAACAGGAAAGAATTTGATGAAAAGGCTAACAATGGAGAAGCTGAAGCGCTCGTTTACACTTTGATAGCATACTTTTTAAAGCGAAAATCTTTTTTCAATAGCCCTTTGCTAAATAAAATTAGTGTTCCAAGCTTTGATAAAGGCATTGCGATATTTGGAGAGCCTGGAATAGGAAAAACAGCGATTTTGAGAACTTTCTATGAAATTTTCAAATACGGTTCGGAAAACCCTCTTTTAGTGAAAGACATTGAAGGCACTGATCAGTTATTAAGGAGATATGATTTGCGCTTCAAATATAATTCTGTTGATGAAGTTGTAAAGCATTACGAAGCAGCTAACCGACACAGCAAAGACGCTGAAAGAGATTATCACCTTTCTCTTTTCTACAAAAGATATGAACGTGGTTTTAATGCTTTTGATGATCTTCTGTCAGAGGACATGGCAAAAAATTACGGAAGCGTTGATATTATGAAAAAAATATTAAGCGAACGATATGTAAACCAGGCAAGAACTATTTTAACCTTAAACTACTATGGAGATGATGTCAGAAGCACTTTACATGAATTTAAAACAAGATACGGAGACCGAATGCATGACAGATTCTATGAATCGTATAACGTACTTGAACTCCAGGGAGTCACACTACGAAGATAATAAATTGAAAAATACGGAAAGTATGGCTTCCTTCAAAATCATGTATCAGAAAAACCGGGAATTTAAGTCAAGGAGTTACAATAAAAAACAAAAATTAAAATGAAACCAAAGATATCAATGATCCTTTTGGACGAGAATCAAATTTTAGACCTCATTTGCGGGGCTAATGGATTAGATAGAGGTAAAGCCTCAATGAATATAAATTACGTGGAAAATGATACGCGTACGGGCGGTTCTTGGATTATTCAGGCCCGCGCACCAGAAGAAGTAAAACCAAAATCAAAAATAAAGTTATGCAAAAGACAAAATACGTAGAAATAAAGCCTTCTGACAGGCTTCCATCTGAAAAAGGAGAATACATTGCAGTTATTGATCCAGAAACAAACTTTGCGGGGTTTTTCTCCTTTGACCCAGAAGATCCTGCTGATGTAGAATGGTGGAAAGAAACGTCTGAATACTGGTTAGAAGAAAAGCCAGACTATGAGGATGAGATGAAGAAGATGCTGGAAAGAGTAATCAATGCTTTTGAAACAGATTATGTAGTTGATGGAGAAATAGTTGACAAACCGTATGAATGGCTACAGGATGTTTATAAAGAAACAAAATCCCTTATAACCAAACTAAAAACAGAATCATGAAGCTTTCAAAAGAAAAAATAAAGTTACATAATCAAGCTGAAGAATATCTTAAAAAAGATGTTTTGACTTTTGATGAAAAGCTTTTTGTTCTTGAAAATTGGAATGAAGCAGCAACAAATATAAATTCTTCTGCAGGTGCTTTTTTTACACCAGTTGATTTGGCTAAAGATTTCAGTTTGGTTATTTACGAAAAAGCAAATATAGTTGATCTTTGTGCCGGAATTGGAATGCTTTCTTTCTTCGCTTATCACTATAGAAATTGCAAAGTTACTTGTATTGAATTAAACCCTGATTATGTAAGAGTTGGTAAAAAAGTATTGCCGGAAGCAAGCTGGATCAATGATTCAATTACGGAATTGCAGAAGTATAATCTGCCAAAGTTTCAGCAAGCAATTTCAAACCCTCCTTTTGGAAAAATAAAGACTGGATTGTATGGAGATATTGATTTGAAGTATAAAGGTAGTGAGTTTGAATTCTTAACCATTGATATTGCTTCAAAAATTGCTGAAGAAGGATCATTTATCTTGCCACAACAAAGTACGCCTTTCAAATATTCAGGTGAGCGAAATTACCAAGAAGTACAACCAACTTCTAAATTATCAAAGTTCTTGAAAGAAACTGGTTTAGAAATGCAATTACCTATCGGAATTGATACAAGCGTATATCTTAATGATTGGAATGGAGTTAGTCCCATGTGTGAAGTAATAGATATTGATTTTACACAGACCGAGCAAAGTAGTACTTCACCGGAGGAAATAAACCTATTTAACTACTAAAATAAACGGAACCCGGACCGTTCTCCCGGGAAAAATCAAAGACAATTTTCAGTGCAAAAACAGTTCGTAAAAAACAGCGAATGCACCCGTCATATGTCAAATTTAAAAAAAGATAATAAATGTTTACAATAAAAATACAAAATAGATTCAGGGAAATTATTCTTCAGTTTTCAACTTTTGAAAAAAGATCAAAAATGACTGAAGCAATTAACAATTGCATTAAATACCCCGTGGAATATCCTACTATAGATTACCATGATAATTCAGATCACATAATATTTACTTCTGAATATTTGAAACAAAGTTTAATAGTTATACCAAATAAAGAATCATGAGTCACCAAGAGAAACAGCAGAAAATTATTTCAGAAAACATTAAAATGATAGATCTAAATGAAGGCAGGTCGGATATTGAATCTTTTGTAGTTGACAAAGCCTCAATCATTAATCCCGAAAATCTTATATCATGAAAATACTTAATCTATACGCTTGCTTAGGTGGAAATCGGTATAAGTGGGATGAAGTCGCCAATGCTGCAGGAATAGAAATGCAGGTAACAGCTGTTGAATTAGATCCGGAACTTGCAAGGTTGTATCAGGAAAGATTTCCAAATGATATTGTAATAGTAGAAGATGCTCACCAGTATTTATTAGATCATTACAAAGAGTTTGATTTTATATGGAGCTCACCACCGTGTCCAACTCATTCAAGAGCGCGTTATTGGAATGCTTCAAATTATGACACTACTACAGAACCAGTATATCCCGATATGGTATTGTACCAGGAAATAATTTTTCTTCATCATTACTTCAAAACTGGAAAATATGTTGTTGAAAATGTAATTCCATATTATGAGCCTTTAATAGATGCGCAAAAACGAGGGAGACACCTGTATTGGTCAAATATTAATCTTCCTGCAGAATTAGGTGAAAGAAAATTTAAAATGTCAGGAAAAGAAGAGGTGAGAAGGCTTTGTGAATTCCATGATTATGATTTCTATCAATACAAAGGCGAGCAGAGAATAGATAAGATAGGCAGAAACCTTGTAGACTATGAAGCTGGAAAAACAATTTTTGAATGTGTACTGCGAAAAGAGCCTAAACGCATTATTAACAGCTTATTTGACAACGAATATTTGACACTATGAAAGAACTAGAAGAACTAACAGCCGATATACGGGAGAAGCTTCCGAGGCTGAAAAACTCAATAAAGGCTGAAAGACTGCAAGACAGCAAGAACAATTGTTGGAGGATCTTTATGGGAGGTATATTCATGGGGACAACCAGTAATAATGAATTATCAAAATATGTAGTGAATCATATTAATGATTATGAAATCAAGATTAACGATGTGTTGGAATGGCATTCAAAATACTATTCAAAAAACAGTCACTTTGAAGTATTTAACATAGTTGACAATGGAGAAATATATCCGGCAGGAGTATTTATTGATTATAGAGAAGAAGATCCTGCAAGGTATGTTTGGAGCTTAAAAAAAACAGATCTCAAAGACCAATCCCCCGAACTAATAAAATTCCTTCACTCACTTATAAAAACAAAACAATGAATAAAGACGAAATAATTGAAAGATTAAAATACTTGAATGATAATATTGATGTTATGAGTCAATCGCCGTCTTCATCAAATGATTTAAGTAAAGGGCAGGTTACTTTGTATTTATACAGTTATACAGAACAAGAAAGAGAGGATCTGTTTAAGATAATTGATGAATTTGATCATAATTTACAAGTAGCTAAAAATAATTCATATAAACAAGAGAAGGCTTTACTGGAGAAAAAATTAAAAAGGATTTTATGATCAACAAAGCAACTTTAACCAATAAATAATAAAGAAATGGAAAAAGACATACAATTATTAGATCAATTTGCAGGACAGGCGCTACAAGCTTTAATAGAAAAGTCACCTTTTTTTGATAAGAATGGAGAATATGGGAATAAGATAAGTTCAGATGATTTAGCTGACTTTAAAAAAGAATTAGCTAAAACGGCCTATAATTATGCTGAATGGATGCTTGTTGAACGTGAAGAAGCTATCGAGTGGCTTAAAAACTCTCCAAAGTACAAAGATTAACCCCGTGCCATCTTAGGGTGGCACTTTAAAACAAGAATTATGGAAACAAATAAAATCGTTTTTGCTACTGTAGAAAGC
>NZ_SCNC01000054.1:0-1930 GCF_005503635.1 Chryseobacterium sp. 2VB | reverse complement strand
GGTCAGCGCCCTGATCGCCGAGAACGCAGGCTTGGCCCGTGAGATCCTTTCTGCACGCGAGGATCTGCAGATGGCGCACTCGCACCAGGAGCAGTTGCAAAAAGACATGGCTGACCTATTGGTCCAGCTCAAAGCACGCCTACCCAAGGGGGGCGCCAACACTGAGACGCCCGCGACGCGGTCCAAAATGAAGACCGTGCTCAAACGCTAGTAGCGCGACAGCACGATGCTTTCGCTCCAAGCTCCAGGCCCTGGCTGCGCACCAACCATACGCTGTACAGCGTATGGAATGCTTTGAGCACATTGGGCTGCTGCCGGTTCCGTTGACACCGACCTAAGCTTCTTGAGCTCGCTCGAACTGTACGGGACTGAGATAGCCGAGCGTCGAATGCCGACGCGTCGGGTTGTAGAAGCACTCGATGTAATCGAACACGTCTGAACGGGCCTGCCCTCGCGTTCGATACACCTTCCTGGCCGTGCGCTCGGTCTTGAGGGAGCTGAAGAAGCTCTCCATGGCTGAGTTGTCCCAGACCTCGCCGGCCCTGCTCATGCTGCAGGTGATGCCCTGTTCGTCCAGCAGCTTCTGGAAGTGCTCGCTGGTGTACTGGCTACCCTGGTCGGAGTGGTGCAGCAAGGCCACGGGTCTGCCCCGGCGCCACACGGCCATCATCAGCGCGTCCACCACGAGCTGGGAGGTCATGCTCTCCTGCATCGACCAGCCCACGATGCGACGGGAGTACAGGTCCAGCACCGCAGCCACGTACAGCCAACCTTCTGCTGTCCAGATGTAGGTGAAGTCGGCCACCCACTTCTGGTTCGGGCCATCGGCCTGGAACTGGCGGTCCAGCACGTTGCCAGCCACCGCGCTGCGCGCGCCCCGGTCCTTGGGCAGCCCACGACGACGGGGTCGAGCACGCAGTGCCTGCTCTCGCATGAGCCGCTCAATGCGGTGCAGACCACAAGCCTGACCTTGCTCCAGCACGTCGTGCCACACACGGCGTGCGCCGTAGGTGCGGTCGCTGCGCACGAAGCTCTGGTGGACCTGAGCGCCCAGCACTTCATCGCTGAGGCTGCGTTGGCTCCTGGGCCGCGTGAGCCACGCGTAGAAGCCGCCTCGCGAGACACCGAGCGCCTCGCACATCAGATTGACCGGCCAGGCCCCCCGGTGTTTCGCCACGAAGCCGAACTTCACATCGACTCCTTCGCGAAGTAGGCCGCGGCTTTTTTCAGGATGTCGCGCTCCATCTTGAGCTTGGCAACCTCCTTGCGCAGCCGCGCTATCTCGATGTCCTGGGCCTTTTGCTTGCCGTTGCCAGGGAACGCCTCCTGGGGCTCCTCTCGCAGCTCACGCACCCACTTGCGCAGCACGTTCTCGTGAACGTCCAGGTCCTTGGCCGCCTGGGCCACAGCCACCCCACGCTCAGTGACCAGCCTGACCGCCTCGAGCTTGAACTCTCGGCTGAATGTCCTTCTTCTCTCCATGAACCACCTCCGGTTTCATCTTCCACCTTAACAAGGTGTCTTTGAAACCGGCAGCAGCCCAGGTCGCCCCTTCACCTGTAAGCTGCCAACATGGATTTCAAAGACACAACCCCTGGCACAGATCCCACGCAAGAGATGTTTCCGGTAAGCCTGGTCCTCGAATCAACCGATGCCGCAGTCGAGATCTCGACCCGGGTGACCGGATCCCAGACGATCGTCAAGATGCGCGCCAGGGTGGCGGAGCCTCGCAAGGTCTTTACTGACGGCGGGCTAGACGTGAGGACGGTCCCCTTCTACGTCTGGATCTACGCCCAGGGTGATGAGGACCTAACTCCCCCAGAGGGCGCGATCGGCCGCCTCATCTGCATCAAGGCCCCCACTGCATCCGTCATGATGGCGCCCGCTCAGTTCGCACAGCTGCATAGCGCTGTTCTTCTTGGTTCTTCCT